>JAESSZ010000136.1 GCA_016763875.1 Nannocystaceae bacterium | reverse complement strand
TCGGGCGGGTCAGCGTCGTCGAGACCAGCCGTCTCGCACTTGCCAAAGGTACTGACGTAGATAAATCCGTCGGTGCCCTCATTCCACGCGGTCGGAAACCGCAGGTGCCCAAGGTGTCGATCGGAGACCACCGTGCCATTACCGTCGACGTCGAGCCCGCGCACAAATCCCAGGCAGTAGTCCCCGAACAAGACCGTCCCGGTGAGTGCGCCATCGTATTGGTCGCCGCCTTCGGCCATGTACTGCAGGCCGACCCACGCGACGCGGGCATTGGTCGACGACACATCCGGGTCGTCGAGTTGGTACGGATGGGTGCCTTCGTGCGCCCAGGAGACCACCGGGTCGGTGAACCCGGCGCAGTCCTCCTCGCGCGGGCCCTGGTGCGTCGGCCAGCCGAAATTTTGCCCGGGCTGAGACACGATGTTGATCTCCTCGAAGCCGTTAGCACCGACATCGCCAAACCAGTAGCGGTGCTCGGCGTCCAGCAGTCCGCGCCACGGTGAACGCAGCCCGATGGCGCGCAGGTTGGCGCTGGCGTCCGGCTCGTTTGCCCAAGGGCCATCGGGCGCAGGTTGGTGCCCGACGCCGTCCGGCTCCCGGTTGGGCTCGATAAGAATGAGGCTCGCCAGGTCGTTGCTGACGTCCTGCCCGTTGGCGGACACACGTTTGTCGCCCAGCAATGCCCACAAGTACCCGTCCTCATCGAATCCGATCTGGCCGATGTTGTGCCAAGGCTTGGGCGCCTCGGGGTCGCCTTGGATCAAGATCTCGGCGCGGCTCGAACCGATGTCGTCGTAGGCCGTCGCGTCGAAGGTCACCCGGTAGATAGCGCTATGGGTGACCGAGATGCATGTTCCCAGATACAGGAATCGGTTTCGGGCGAACTGCGGATCGAACGCGAGGGACAGCAGCCCACAGTCCAAGTCGCTGTACGCCCCCGGGAGCTGGAATCCACCGAGATGTTGTGCCTGCTCGCCCGACAGCGCGTAGTGGTCCACACGCCCAGACTTGCTCAGAGCCAAGAACTCCATCGTCCCTGGTAGGAAGCGGAACTCGGTGGTGAGCGAGAGTCCCCCGGCGACGTCGATCTCGACGAACGACAGCGCGAGCGACCCGCCACCAGCGTCGTCGTCACCGTCGTCGTCTTCGCTCGCATCGTCGTGATTCGTATCGCTGTCCGGGCTCGCGGTCGCGTCAACGGTGGATGTAACGCTGTCGGTCGGATCCGAAGCCGAAGAGGGGGCCGAGGCTTTGCAACCGGGCGCCAGTACGCAGCCGAGCACGACCGCGAGCTGCGCGTGAGACATCGAGAGTTTCATTGAACTGGTAGCCCCGCGATAAAGGTCCTGAGGTTTTCGATAGCGCGCAGGTCTTGCGCGTCCACGATCACTGGCGGCATCGGCTCGATCTCCGGGTCATCATGTTCGCCCGAGATCGCCAAGAACAAGATCGACTGGGAGGGGGAACCCGCCACGATACGGATCCCCGCCGCCGAGGCGCTGCTCTCGGTGCTCTGTCCGATCGTGTTGGCCAGCGCCACTGCCGGATCGAGGTCGAAACTGCTCGACGGCCCGTCGCTGCCGTTGTGGCAATGCAGGCAGTCGGCGACAAACCATCCGAGCACCGCCTGGGTCTGCGCGTCCTCGGCATGATCGGAGAGCATCCGCGGCTTTGCGGGGGGTGGCACGCGAAGGACCCCACGAGCGTCGAGTAGGGACAGCGCCGATGCCCCGTCGGCGGTCGGGCTCTCCGAGAGCTGCAACTCAGCGTCACCGAGCACCGGGTGGGGGCTGGACTCGTGACACTCACGGCACATCAGGGTGCTGGGAATCGTGTGTTGGCGATCTGCACCCAGGGGGACGACGACCTCGAAATCGCCGTCCAGCAGCGCAGCGTCGGTGCCCTCGGCATTCCATTGGTAGGCCGCCAACTCCCAGTCGTCCATCGCCTGCTTGCGCAGCACGCGGGTCTCGACGGGCAGACCGTCGTACGCGAAGGTCTTGAAGAACAGGGTGCCGTCCGGGTACTGCCAGGCGTCCCGCTCACGGTTGTCGATCGTGGTTCCCGGTGGCAGCACGACGAAGCGCTCCTTGTCACTGCCCCCGCTCCACAGCGGCCAGCGCGGGCTGTAGGCGATTGCACGGTCAGGAACACGGCTGCGGTCCGCCGGATCGGGGTACAGGCCAACCTCGGACAGTGTTGGCGGCAGTGGCTCGGTGGGCGCGTTGAGCAACGAGCCGGGCGCGGGCAGCAATTCGGAAGGGCCGTCGTCGGCGGGGCTGCAGGCCATGGTGAGCGAGGCGCACGCCATACGAGCCGCGGTGCGTAAGGGCGACAAGGGGTGCACGATGGTCACAGGGGGGGGCAGCTGGCATTGGCGGTGCCCGGCGTTCCGAAGTTGCCGTTGGCGTATTCCGCCGTGCCGACGCACCAGTTCTCGCCGTCGTCGTTCGCTATAGAATCGAGTAGCTCCGGGTGGAGCGCCATGCTCGACCCGTTCGGGTTGGGAAAAGTATCCCCATCGTCGTACGCGACGAAGTCGACGATTTCCATACCGCACTCGATGCTGATCGTGTCGGATTCGTTGTTGAGCGAGAACGAGGACCACTGGAAATCAGCGGTGAAACCAGGCCCGTTGTCGGAGCCAGCGGCGAGAGTCACATACCCGAGTGCGTGCACGATGAGCGACTCGTTGATCGCGAACATGTCGAACTTTGAGTTCCCGATCACCTCACATCCGTCGAGTTGGCGTGGCTCATTGCCGGGATTGTGAACCTCGAACCATTCATCGGTCATGTCGGTATCCCCAGCGGGGTTCTGCATGATCTCGCTGATGACGAGCTCACCTTCGGTCGGGCGAGGTGGTGGGGTGCACTGTGAGGTGTCGAGCTGACAGTCGTCGGCGCAACTCAAACTGCCGCCAACGAAGTCCAACAAGGATGTGCATCGCGCGTCGGTGAGTCGTGGGCCGTCACACTCTTCGTCGCCTTCGATGGTCTCGTTGCCGCATTCGGCCCTGCCCGAGTCCGAACCGGTGGTACTGGATGCGTCGGTGCTTGAGCCGCTCGGGTCGCTCGTGTCGCTGGTGCCCATGTCGGCGTTGCCTGACGAGGAGCCCTCGCCCGTCGCCGTCGGTGCGCTGCTCGTCGGTGGGTCTTCGGTTGTCCCACTGGACGCGGAGTCATCGGACTCGGACGTAGGCAATGTCGCCTGTCGCAGGTCGCTGCATCCCACCAATGCCAGAGGGATCAGCAACACACAGTGGCGATGGACGGTGGAAACGAGCACGAGCAACCTGACGAGCGGGGCGAATACCATCGGCGATGGTCCCCCTCCGGTTGAGTTTTACCGCAGTCCCGGGTAGAGTTATCTTTGGTAGTTATCTCGATGCGTCGTTTCCTCTGGATCGTACCGCTAGCGGCACTTGCGTGCGGCAGAACGTCGTTTTACCCCTGGGCCGGGGGAGATGGCGCCGAGGAGTTCGTCGACACCGAGTCCGAGGTTGGCGCCACCACGGGCGAGCCGCAGGTCACCTCGGGCCTGCCCGACTCCGACGCCGACTCGGGTAGCACCACCGACGGGACCGACGGGACCGACAGCACGGGAGAGCCGTCGTGCGCGGGTTCCCCCGGCGAGTGTTCGGTGCAACTGCATCTGCGTCGCGCCGTCGACATCCTGTTCGTCATCGACAACTCGGGCTCGATGGGGGCGGAGCAGGGGACGCTCGCGCAGAGTTTTGGCGCATTCATCGACGTGCTCGAGGCGCAGGAGGTCGGGGCCAACTACCGCATTGGTGTGACGACCTCGGCGGGCGATGGGGTGCTTCGCGCCACCAGCTGTCGTTCACGTCTTCACGAGTTCATCTTCGAGAGCCAGCTGGGCACGATCAACGAGCAGCAGACCGGCTGTTTGAACAACTGTGCGATTGACGTCATCGAACTCGCGGATCCCTGGGTCGAGAAGGGCGATGGTGGCACCAACGTTCCCGCGGGTCTGACAATGGCCCAAGTGCTGCAGTGCATTGGACCGCAGGGGATCAACGGCCCGGGCTTCGAGCGGCCGCTTGAGTCGATGCACGCCGCGCTGCTCGACTCCACGAGCGACTTTCTGCGGGACGACGCCTTGCTGGCGGTGGTCTTCGTCACGGACGAGGCGGATTGCTCGATGGACCCCGCCACCGAAAACTGGCTGGTGACACAAGGCCAGGTGTTTTGGACCGATCCCGAGCGACCGACTTCGGCGGTCTGTTGGACCGCGGGCGTTGCGTGCAGCGGCGGCCCGGGCGTGTACGACGACTGCGTGGCCCAAGACAAGGGGATGGACGGCTTTGCGACGGACGACCCCGACGCCGCAATCTTGTTCACGATGCAGCGCTACCTCGACACCATGTCGGTTGTGGCCGAGCAAAAACAGCTCTCCGGTGGTCAGAGCGAAGTGCTGGTGGCACTGCTGGCCGGCGTGCCGTTGGACTACCCGCAGACCGGCGTCGTTGTCTACGAGGACTCGCCACTGGCCGGCTTCGACGTCGAGTTTGGGATCGGGCCTGGGTGCGGCCAGGGAACCGAGACCCTCGGCAGCCCGCCCGGGATCCCACCCGTGCGACTCAAGGAGTTTGCCGAGGCATTTCAGACCGACGGGCCCAATATTTTCTCGATCTGCTCGGACAACTACGGCGTGGCTCTGGCGGACATCGCCGCCAAGTTGGGCGAGTTGGACGAGCGCGCGTGTGTCGGCGGTTGTGTCGCCGACCTCGATCCGGGCGCGTCCGGCCTGGAGCCCGACTGCATCCTGGGTGAGCAGCTCCCCGATGGCAGCCCCGGGCTTGCGGTCCCGCCGTGCCTCGTTGGGCAGGACTTCTGGGATTTTCCATCGCCCCAGCAGCACGTGTGCTACCGGCCTCTGACCGACCCCGACGGACAAGCTTCGGTCTCACCGTTCGACGACATGTCTGCGCAGTGCGTCACCTTGGGCAGCAACCTCGAGTACGTGATCGAGCGCCGTGATGGGGTGCCCGTGGAGGCGGGGACTTCGGTCGAAGTCAGCTGTACGCTGTTGGCGCCCGTCGGGACGGCCTGCGACGAGATCTGAGCGGCGCTGCGGTCGCCCACGTGAGCGGTTTTCGTCCCCCGGAACAACCCAGGGGTCGCGCACGTGCGTAGTACCGTCGTGATGCGTACGTTGTGGCCCGCTTTTGTCTTGTCGCTTGCGTGCGGGACCCACCGCAACGAGCCCGACGGTGCCCCGCTGCCCCAGGCCCCAGTGCAGCCGGCCTCGTCGCCCACGTCGCGGCGCTCGCCACCGGCCGAGCTTATGCCCGCCGACACTGCTCGTCGCTTGTCGGTTGCCACGTACAACATCAACTTTGGTAACGGCCACCTGCCGGAGACCGTCGAGACGATCGCGGCGCTCGGCACCGATATTATCCTGCTGCAAGAGACCACTGAGGCCAGCGAGCGCGCGATTCGTGCCCGCCTGTCGGGTACCTACCCGGAGATCCGGTTCGAGCACTGCTGCCGTGCGGGTGGGCTGGGGGTGCTATCGCGGTTCCAGATTCTCGACGCAGAGGTGGTGTCGCCCGACGTCGGGTTTTTTCCCGCGTGGTGGCTCCGGGTGGACAGCCCCCAGGGTCCACTGCTCGTGGTGGATCTGCACTTGCGCCCGCCGATCAGCGACGGTGGTAGTTGGGTGGTCGGATTCTTCTCGACGCGACAGGTCCGCGCGCGGGAGATAGCGAATCTTTGGCTGACGATCCCAAAAGGCGAGCCGACCATCGTGATGGGCGACTTCAACGAAGAGGCCGGCGGTGTGCTCAAGTTCTTGGGCGGTGAGGGCTTCCAGGATGCCTTGCCCCAGTTCGCGGGCTCGGAGCCCACGTGGCATTGGCAGGTTGGGGCGAGCACGCTGCGGATGCAACTGGACCACGTCGCGTACAGCGCAGCATTCAAAGCCGTCGGCGCCCATGTTGTCTCTGGGGGTCTGTCGGATCACCAACCCGTCGTTGTGCAACTGGTCCGCGTCCCGCAGTCCTCGGTGCCCGCTGCCGGGCCGGGGTCCTAGGCCGGCGTCTTGGCAAACCCGAACGAGACGCGGCACGAAATCGACATCCCAGATAAAAAAGCGTCCATCAGGCAACAGACCGGTGTGCCCCGCGGGCTGGACCAAGGTGTCCGCCCCTCGAGATGCGGCGTCGAGTGATCATTAACGTCGGCCGCGAGGTGTCGTCACTCTTCTTGACAATCGTCGTACTTCCACACGACCGTCGCCGTCTCGGGAGGCGTTTCCGACGGACATTCGGCGACGCCTCGGTACAACACGACATCACTTGTGCCGCGTCCAACAAGCTCTCTCGTCCCTGAGACCTCGCCGCATTCCGCTGGCACGAACGTGACCGACAAGTACGTGGATCCGTGTAAGAGTGTCCGACCTGCTCCCGCAGACGTGACCCGAACGGCGTTGTCGACCACCCGCCACGCCAGCGGATTTCCGACATTGGTGATGGGGCACTCGTCGACGTAGAGGGCAACCCCCTTGCCGCCGTCTTCGAGACGCAGCACGTGCACCGTTCCCTCCGCGTCCTCACTGAACGAATAGGAGCCAATCGCGGTCGTTTCGATCTGCTGCTCATGGGTGGCTCGGGGCGTGCACCCACCCAGGGTCGCGACGACGATTGTTACGGCTGTCATCCCGAGGACGCCGCATGTCATTCGCATCGAGAACCCACAAACCCAATGTCGACAAAGAACTTGGACGGTGTGCAGTCCGTCCCCGGACTGCAGTCCGAGGCGTCCAAACAAGCCCCACAGACGCCGATTGCGGTGCCGTCAGCGAACTCGTAGTTCGAACAGATTCCGCTCATGCACTGCGCGTCGTTGTCGCATGCTTCCGTATGGGTCAGGCTACCGTCGGCGCGACACACACGATAGGCGGTGTGGCTCGACCATCCCACTCGCGGGGCGCAGCTCTGAGCCGCCGGGCACTCGGCGTCGGAGGCACACCCGCTGCACGTGCGCAGAGACAACCCGAGGGCAGCCGATGATGCGATCTCCGCGCATACCGTCGCGCCTGCGCAGGCCGAGTTGTCCTTGCAACCATCCCCGAGTGCCCCCGTACCGCAGTGTGACCCCACCGGTGGATCCGCGAACGGAACGGGTGCCGTGCAGCCCCAGCTACAATCGGAGTCTGTCGTGCACTCACCGCAGTAGCCCACAACCGAGCCGAACAAGAAGCACTGGCCGGACGCGCAATCGACATCCCGAACACAGACGCGTCCATCGGGCGATGGCCCGGTGGGTGTCCGCGCGCCAGACCAAGGCAGATGCTTCACCGCCCCCAACTTAGGCTCGACAAAGTTGACCGCCGCAACCTCGGATTTGGAGACCGTGTTGGAAACGTAGGTGACCCTCGCGATGAAGTTCGGAAACTGTTCGTCCGCTGTCGTTCCGGGCGGCAGCATGTAACCGATTCGTTCGTTCCTAAGAATGATCTGTGGCGGAGACGCGAGGTGGTCTAGGTCTTCCGCCAAGGAGTCCAGCATGACCTGCCGCGCGTCCGTTTCGCTGATCGAGGAACGAGCGCGCACCGATTGGGACACGTCAACATCGCCGACAAGCAGGCGTGAAACAACACCGCTGCGGTGGACGCCCACTTCGACCAGCGAATCGTATAGCGGGTAGCCACTGCGATGCCGACGGAAGCGAAATATGTACGTTCGAACCCACGCCCACGAACCACCGGCCACCGGGTCACTCGCGCGGTCCACGATGCGCCGCGCCTCGACGAGTTGGTAGGTCGTGTCGGGCAAATGAGGCTGAATACTTGAACTGAAGTAGTTTTGCGCGATCGTCCGCGCGGCAGCTTTCCCGATCCCGGGGTCGGGCTGCGTCGATGGGTTCGTTTGCTGCAGTTCCGCGATCGTGCCCGCCCCAAGCGCACGATCGCGAATCCCGAACAGATCGTCGTACGGTCGGTATCGGATCTCAAGGTTGGGCGCGGTGATGAACGGTGTGTCCACACTCCAGTGGGCCGGTGCACCGACCGCGCGAGCGGCCCAAGTGGTGGGGGTCGGCAGGGGGGTTCCGTGTAGGACGCCAGCAAACAGAGCCGCCCTGGTTGCCAGCTCTGACCGCGTGCGTTGCACGCGAGTCAACTGGTAGCTGTACAGGGTCGTCCCGACTTCAATGGTGCGCGGCAGCGTTGCAGAAGGTGCTTCTTGCTCCTGCAACGCCCGGTCGCCGCAGCCAACAATCTGCACGCAAGCAAACACTGTCGGCAACATGCGATGAATGATGGACTTGATTCGCATTTTAGAACTCCAGAATCGAAGCCTAGAAGTAGTACGACGAGCACGTGCTTGGGATGGGGTCATTATTGAACGGATCCTCGTCGTCTAGCGACGAACTCCAGACTCCGTACGTCGGGAGTCCGAGCTGGATACCTTCGATGTACGCGCCCGTTGCCAAGTTCGCGAGTTCAGCTCGGTCGTAGGCGTAGCCGATGGCTTCGAACTCGTTTTCGATGCTGAACGCGACAGGCTGGTTTACGTCGGTCGCCGATGGAATGGAGAGCTGCTCAAACCACTCGGTCGTATTGTACGCGACACCGAACGAAAGCTCCTCGAACCAGATCGCCAGCATGTCCTCGTTGACGATCGGGCTATCGCGGAAGGCAAAATGCTGCAGCGAGTCGCTGAGGCCGATAGTTTTCCAGAAGTCCAATGCGTCCGGATCCACCGATGAACTACTCGTATAGCCGACGCAACTCGCGTCCCAGATGGGCGTGGATGGTCGCCTGATCCGTCACGGCAGATGGATCTCGCTCTTGCAGGTGGCGTGATGGAAACGGAACGCG
>JAESSZ010000135.1 GCA_016763875.1 Nannocystaceae bacterium | reverse complement strand
GCTTTGCGGTCCCAAGCATTGCTTGGAGTTGGGCCCGCACGGTTGCGGGAGGACCGTCGTCTCCCTCGACGAGCACGCTGGCGCGACGTCGGCGGCTGGCGGTATCCGGATCGGCGAGCACGGCGAGCAACGCGGCGGTGCTCAGTTCTGCCGAGGAGAACTCGCGGTTGCGGGCCCTGCGTTCGAGGTCGGCCAACTGCGCGGGGGTCCGCAGCGCCCTGGCCAGTACTTGCGCCTCGTCAGCGCCGAAGATCACGGCGGCGCCGTAGTAGTCCGCGGCAAACGCCGAACCACCGTCCTTTTCCCAATAGGCGTCGCCCAGTGCCACGAGTGAGGCCGCAAACTCGCGTCGCAGGTCCGTCGCGGCGATGCTCGCCAGCTCCGCGGCGGGTCCGGCCATCGCGTCCAACTCAAGCACGGCACGGTACGCCGTCGGTGCCGCGACATCCGACACGGGGGGGTAGATAAAGTGCGCACGCTGTGCGGCCTCGCGCGCCTGGGCGAAGATGGCTTCGATTGTTGCTTTGTCTTGCTCGCTGGGGACCGGCTGGAGCATGGCGGTCGCAACGCCGGCCGTGGAGGCAGATAACACGGCCACGAGCGAAAGCACGGCCCATTGCCGTTTGCGCGAGCGTCGGTCCTGCACGAGCGCGTGCAGCAGCGTTCTCATGGACTGATGTCGCCGCTGAGGATTCGGATCGAGCCCCTTGAGCACCGCGCGGTGCAACCACGGAGGCACCTTGTTATCCGAAGACGGCGGCGTCACCTTCCCGTTGAGGATCGCGGTCCGGAGGCGAGTAAGATCGCGATCGGGGAACGGCCGCGTCCCGTACAGACCGAGAAACATCGCGGCGCAGAACGCGAACTGGTCGGACCACGGGCCCACGTTGTCGTCCTGGAACTGCTCCGCGGGCATGAACGGCGGCGTACCCACGACGGTGCCGGGTTCGGTCAGTGGCTCTTCCAGTAGACGTGGGCGGGCCACTTGTTGGGGCGCCACCGCGTTTCGATCCTGAGCGGGCCCCGCGACCGCGCGGGCGAGGCCGAAGTCGACCACGCGCACGCGCCCGTCGTGGCCGACGAGAATGTTCGCTGGTTTGAAGTCGCGATGCACCAGCCCCGCATCATGGGCGGCGATGAGTCCCTCTCCGGCTGAGAGCAGCAGGTCGCGAACCTCCCGCCAGCTATGGCCACCGGCACGTCGCCAGCCGGAGAACGTCTGTCCATCGACCAACTCCATGGCGATGAATACGCTCGCGGCGTGAGTGCCGACATCGTGGATGGGCACCACGTTGGGGTGCGAGAGTTTGGCCATCGCCTGGGCCTCGCGGAGCAACCACCGCTGCGCGTGGGCATCGGGGACGGCGTGGTTGGCCAGTGGTCGCAGCAGCTTGATCGCGACCTTCCTGTCGAGGTCGGGATCGTAGGCGGTGTAGACCTGACCCAGCCCGCCCGTCGCGAGCAGATCGATCACGATGTAGCGCCCCAGCATCGTCCCGGCCGGCAGCGTGGTGGGCCTGGGCACTTCGATCGCTTCGACGGCGCCCTCGATCGAGGTGATGACCTCCGAAAACTCCCCATCGCTGTCGTGGTGGCGCGCCGCCTCGCCCGCCTGCGATGCGCACTCAGGGCAGTGATCGAGGTGATCCTCGACGGCGCGGCGTCGCTCCCCCTTGAGTACGCCGCTAGCGAGTCCGACGATCGTGTTCTCGCTGGGACAACTCAAGGTCGTGCGGCTCCCGGTAAGCGAGCAAACATGCGTGCTGTCCGAGCTGCTGCCCTGGTGTGTCGCCGCTTGCGCGTGCGTATGACGATCGCAACGGCTGCGGCTGTCAGCACTGCCCCGGTCACCGTCAAGACCAGCCCGGGGGTGAGCGTGTTGTAGCGGAACTTGCAGTTGCCGAGTGGATCGACGTTGCCGCCCGAGCAACGGTCACCGGGCGCGGCTCGTCCATCGAGAACCAGGAACGTCGCGCCAGCGGCGAGCGTGGGCACACCGAGAGCGAGGCCCGCCCATCCCCACGGACGCAGGCGCCTGCGCTTTTTTGGCGTCTGCTGCAGCTCGAAGGCGAGCGTCTCTTCGAGGCCCTTCACCGCGAGGAAAACCCTCTCTTGTGGAACGTATCCCTCCAGTTCGAGGCGGGCGGTGTGCTCTCCTTCGCTGAGTTCTCGACGTACTGGGGTGCGTCCGATGAGTTCCCCGTCGATACTTACCAATGCGCCCGACGGCACGCTGCTGGCGAGGATGACCGGTGGCCCGTTGACGAGGTCCTCAAGCTTCCGTCGCATCGCTGCGCCCTGATCTTCGACCAACGTGCGCAGCTCCTGCTGTCCACAAACGTCACACCGCTCCTCGCTTCGTGCCGCCACCCGTCCTGTGCGGCCGTCGATGAGGTTGAGGACCACGGCGTAGTTGCGATTGTCTTCGTCCAGCACAGTGGCCTGCACGAGGTAGTCCGCATCGAGGGTCGCCGCGCGGCCCGCGAAGCAGGCGGGGTCTTTGCACGGCGGACTCGAAACGACCTCTTGCGAAAGCCGTGACGGTGGGATGACGTCGAAGTTGCCTCGCGCCAAGCCCAACGCGATGCCCTCCTCGAGCTTGTCGCGCGACGCCTCACCAAGGTCGCCCTCGACGGTGAGTGGTAGGATGGCGACCGTTCGATTGGGTGGCGGTTGTGGTGCCGACGAGGTCACGGCGACAATGCCGAGGCAGCCCATCCATCCAACAACCATCACACGGCAAACATAACACGGGCACATAGCGATGTTTCCGTGCGATCCCGGCGGTTTGCACGATGGTGACCTGCCTCCGTGCGACAACTTGAGCCATCGCGTGTCTAGGCCAGCGCAATGGTTGGGATGCGATCCACAAGCGCAGGCGCCCCGCTGCTGGGGCTGATGCTCATCGGCTGTTCTGGCGGAGTATCGGACGAGGGGGCGGCGGTTGGTACCGACGGGCAGACCCAAGGTGGGACACAGTCCGACGTCGGGGACACGGACGCCAGCGATGATCCGATTCCCGAGGTTGGGTGCGACGGCCTCCGGCCTCAGCGTGCACCGTTGAGGCGATTGAGCGATTGGCATTATCGCAATACTGTCGACGACTTGTTCGAGGGCTTGGTCGTGCCCAGCGATGATTTCCCGGCAACGTCCACCGCGTTTCGCTTCTCAAGTGATCCGGCGGCCAATGTCGTGACCGATCTTGCGGCGGAGCAACTGCTCATTGCCGCGGAGGACATTGGCGAGCAGGTGATAGCCAATGTTGGGGACATCGCGCCGTGTGGGGGCAGTGCGGCCGATGAGACCTGCGCCGCGGCATTCATCGAGACATTTGGGCCACGGGCGCTTCGCCGTCCTCTGCGTGACGACGAGCGCACCCTGCTGCTCGCGGCGTACCAGGAGGGGGTTGCGGCGTACGGACATGCCGATGGGATCGGTCGAATCGTGACGGTCGCGCTGCAGTTGCCTGCGTTCGTCTATCTCCTGGAGGAAGGGTCGCAGAGCGACGACGGGACGCTGCAACTCACCGACCATGAGATCGCATCACGACTCTCATACCTGTTGTGGGGCACGATGCCCGACGATGAGCTGCGAGAGTTCGCGGACAGTGGTGAACTCCACCAACCCGAGCAGATAGCCGAGCAGGCGCGGCGCATGATCGGCGACTCGCGCTCGACGATGGCGTTGACGCGCTTTCATCGGGAGTGGCTCGAGATCCGCGAGCTGCGTGCTGCAGACAAGAACCTCACGCGATTTCCCCGCTTCGGCCCGGACATGATCGCCTCCATGGATGAACAGTTGAGCCGCTTGGTGCAGTCCGTCCTCGAGTCCGACGATCCGACGTTGGTCCGACTTCTGACCACGACGGACGTCGAGATCGACGCACAGCTCGCGCCGTTGTACGGACTGGATGCCCCTGTGACATGGACGACGGTCTCGCTGGACCCAGAGCGACGGGGCGGGATTCTAACGCTGCCTGCGTATTTGGCGGCGCATTCGGGGACCGACCCGACCTCGTCGGTGTTTCGTGGGCTGGTCATTCGCGAGCGACTCCTGTGCCAGTCGCTCGGCTCGCCGCCCGCTGAGGCGCTCGAGGACACGACCGTGGTCCCGCCCAACGCCACGGAGAGAGAACGCACCGAGGCGCTGATGGACGATCCTCAGTGTGGCTTCTGCCACGTCCTGATGAACCCGTTGGGCATGGGTTTCGAGCACTACGACGCCATCGGGGCGTGGCGGGAGACCTACCCCGACGGCGGCGAGATCGACACTCAGTGGGAACTTGCTGGTACGCCGGACGGCGTCGACGACGTTGAGTTCGATGGTGCCATCGAACTCAACGCGCTGTTAGCCGGGAGCGAGCCGGTCGCGCATTGCTTCGTGGAGAACTGGACCCACCACAGCTTCGGCGTTGCGCCCGCGCCGACCGAACTGAGCGAGTGTGCGCTGGACGATCTGTCGGCCGAGTTTTTGGCGTCGGGGCAGAGTCTTCCGGAGCTGATCGTCGCGTTCACCCAGACGGACGGATTCCGATATCGCGACATCTCGGAGGAGGAGTAGACATGAGTACACGACGAAAGTTTCTCAAGGGTGCGGGCGGTCTCGCCGTTGGACTGCCATTTCTCCCCAGCCTGGCTGGTCGGGCGCATGCCGACTGCGACTCTGGCGTGCGACGCATGATCGTCATCCATCAGCAGCAAGGGATGATCATGGAAGAGTGGCATCCCCGCGGGGTTGGCTCTTCTTTTGAGCTGTCGCCGATCTTGAGCCCTCTTGAGCCGGTCCGCGATGACCTCGTGATCATCTCGGGACTCGACAACCTGGGACCGCAGATCACCATCAATCAAAGCGGCCACCACGGCGCGAACAAGTCGATCCTCACCGGAATGCCCCTGTCGATCAACCTCACGGCTGACGGCGTCCTGGACCCCGTTGACCATAGCGAGGTCGAGTTTGTTGCGGCGGGCGGGCCATCGGTCGACCAGGTGATAGCCCAGCGCATGGGCGCGCCCACGCCGTACGCCTCGCTTGGTTTTACAATCGGTGGCAGCACGGACCTCGCGATCGACGGCGCATTTTACACCGACCGCGACGAGTGGCTCGGCATGGAGGCCGACCCACGCGCAGCGTTTGAGCGTCTGTTCGCGGATCTCGATGCGCCTCCGGACCCGACCGCGGCCGATCGCCTGCGCGCGTCCCGTGGCAGTGTTCTGGATGCGGTGGCGGAACAATACGCAGCGGTGGCCGCTCGAGCGTCCACCGCCGACCGGATCCGCCTCGAAGCGCACGCGGCTCGCATCCGAGAACTCGAGCTACGCCTGGGACAACCTGGCGGTGCAGGGATCGGTTGTAGCCAGCCCCAGTACAGCCTCCCGGGCGACTACGATCCCAGCAACTCAGACTTCGACGATGTCGGGGGGCGTGCCCAGATCGACAACGCGGTGATGGCCCTGGCCTGCGACCAGACGCGGGTCGCCTCGCTGCAGTACACGCATCGCCAGAGTCCTCGTTTTCCTTGGCTCGGGCATCCGTTCCCATTCGAGTACAACGGCTGGCATGACATCTTCCACATCGACCCGTCGCAGGTCTCCGGGCGCGACAATCCTGTCGTTCGCCCCGCCATGCTGGACGTGATGCGGTGGTACGCCGACATGTTTGGCTACCTCGTGGCTCAACTCGCTAACACCCCCGACGGCGACGGCACGCTTCTCGACAGCACCCTGGTCGTTTGGACCTGCGAGTTCGGCGACGGCCAAGGCCACGCCGCACACAACATCCCGGTCGTCTTGGCTGGAAATTTGTGCGGCGCCATCGAGACCGGGCGGCATTTGGAGTACACGGGGCGCTCCACAAACGACCTCTTGGTGTCGCTCCTCAACGCGTTTGGCCACGATGACACGTCCTTCGGCTGGGCCGACAACTGCGCCGGACCGCTTCCCGGATTAGTTGGCTGAGCCGCGGCACCCACAGGGTCGCGAGACTCGCCGGGCGCAGGCTGTACGCCCAGGCGCTCGGGCGTCGTGGCGAGCGGGCAGCCCGACGCCAGCTCGAACTCGCACTGAGTCTCGTCGTCGGCTACGGACAAGACGATTCCCGTGGGGTCGTGTCTCAGATCCGCCGCGAGCTCAAGCGACCCTAGACGGACGGGGGGCCTCGATGCTGGCGGGCATCGAGGCTTGGCGCGTCTCAGTTGGTTGTGCTGCCGGAGCCCTCTCCGGGCGTACTGTCATCATCACCACCGCCATC
>JAESSZ010000014.1 GCA_016763875.1 Nannocystaceae bacterium | reverse complement strand
CTGCACGCCGTAAACGAACTTGTTGACGAAGATGTGATCGCCGGACCGCAGCGTCGGCATCATCGAACCGGAGGGGATCTTGAATGGCTCGTACAGACACGAGCGTAAGCCCAGCGCCACGATGACGGCGATCGCGATGTTCTCGGCGGTCTCTCGCAACGCGCTCTTGCGCGCAAACGAGGCGTGCTGGTGCAGGAGCTCGTCCAGGCGCTTGGCTTGCTGCTCCAGCGCCGCGACGTCCTCGGTGGCGCGCAGTGCTTCAATCTTCTCGATGCAATCGCGCATCGCGTCAGCCGGGGCCGCGGCGATGCGCCCCCCGTGTTTCTTGAGGATCTTGCCCGCTTCCTTGGCGAGCAGTTTGGCGGCCGCCCGAACGTGGCGTGGTGTCAGCGGCCGTTCCGAGTCATCGGCATCATCGTCCGCGGCATCATCGTCATCGGCATCATCGTCCGCGGCATCATCGTCCGCGGCATCATCGTCCGCGGCATCGTCGTCCGCGGCATCGTCGTCCGCGGCATCGTCGTCCGCGGCATCGTCAGGTGCGACGTCATCGACTGCGGCGTCGGCCCCGCGCTCGGCGTCCGAGGCGTCACGCTCGGCGTCGGGATCCTTCACCCGTCCTCCAGGCTCAGGATCGCGTGGAACGCGGCTTGAGGGATCTCGACGTTACCGATGGCCTTTAGACGCTTCTTGCCCTTCTTCTGTTTCTCGAGGAGCTTACGTTTTCTACTGATGTCGCCGCCGTAGCACTTGGCCGTCACGTTCTTACGCAGCGCTTTGACCGTGGTCCGAGCGATCACCCGCGTGCCAATCGCCGCTTGAATCGCGACCTCGAACTGCTGACGCGAGATCAGCTCCTTCATCTTGATGCAGAGATCACGGCCCCGGAAAAACGACGTTTCGCGATGCGTGATGAGCGACAGCGCATCCACGACTTCGCCGTTGACGAGCAGGTCCAGGCGCACCAGATCGGACAAGCGGTGACCCGCCTGGTCGTAGTCGAGGCTTGCGTAGCCCCGTGACCGACTCTTGAGCGAGTCGTAGAAGCCAAACACGACTTCCGCCAGCGGCAATTCGTAGGTCAGCTGAATGCGCGTCTCGGTGAGGTACGTCAGGTCCTTCTGGAGCCCGCGACGCTCCTCGCATAGCTTGATGATCGCCCCGACGTGGTCCTGCGGCACTTGGATCCGCGCCTCAATGATCGGCTCTTCGATCTTCTCGTACGATCCCAGGTCGGGGAATTTGGCGGGGTTATCCACCACCACGACTTCCCCATCCTTCTGCGTGACCAGGTATTTGACGCTGGGCGCGGTGGTGATCAGATTGAGATCGTACTCGCGTTCGAGCCGCTCCTGCACGATCTCCATGTGCAACAGACCGAGGAATCCGAGGCGGTAGCCAAACCCCAACGCATCGGAGGTCTCCGGCTCGTAGGTCACCGCCGCGTCGCTGAGCGTGAGCTTGGCGAGTGCATCCTTGAGCACCGGGTAGTCGCTGTTGTCGACGGGGAACACGCCCGCGAACACCATCGGCTGGATGTCTTGGAATCCCTCCAGCGCCTTGGGAGATTCGTCGGCCGCCAGCACGACCGTGTCGCCGATCTTGCTGTCGGCAACCTCTTTGATGTTGCACACCAAAAAACCAACCTCCCCCGCGACGAGCGAAGGCAAGTCGGTCAGTTCGGGGGCGAACGCACCCACAGAGAGAACCTCGTATTCCTTGCCAGTCGCCAGCATCCGAATCTTGGATTTTGGCGCCAAGGTGCCGGACGCGACCCGCACGATCGAGATGACGCCTTTATAGGTGTCCCACCAACTGTCGATGACGAGCGCCTGGAGTGGCGCATTGCGGTCCCCGGGGGGCGCGGGAATGCGGGTCACGATCGCCTCCAGCAGTTCGGCGATGCCCACGCCCGTCTTGGCGCTGCACTCGATGGCGTCGGTGGCATCGAGTCCGATCATCTCCTCAACCATCTCCTTCACGCCCTCAGGATCGGCGCTGGGAAGGTCGATCTTGTTGATCACGGGGACGATCTCGAGGTCGGCCTCGAGGGCCAGATAGACGTTAGCGAGCGTCTGAGCCTCGACACCCTGGGCTGCGTCCACGACGAGCAACGCCACTTCACACGCCTTGAGCGAGCGGCTGACCTCGTAGTGAAAATCAACGTGTCCGGGGGTGTCGATGAGATTGAGTTCGTACGTCTCACCGTCCTTGGCCGTGTAGGCCATGCGGACCGTCTGTGCTTTGATTGTGATCCCGCGCTCCCGCTCCAGGTCCATGCGATCGAGATACTGGTCCTGCTTGTCGCGGTCGCCGAGCAGTCCCGTCGACTCCATCAGACGGTCGGCCAACGTGCTCTTGCCGTGGTCGATGTGCGCGATGATGCAGAAGCTGCGGATCAGCCGCTGCTCTGGGGCCGTGAGGACGGCCGTTCCCTTGGCCTTCGGTGCGTTCACTTCGATTTGGTGGCGTTTGGCGGAGGAACCCGACCTGTCGGGTCGTCCCCCGGCACCGCGGCCGGAGAGGTACCATAGCGGGCGCCCGCGCGCCGACTGCGGTGCGCCACGGGCGGCTGGCCGCAGATCCCCCACCCTGCTATCGTTGTGGAGAGCGGCCATCGAGCCAAGGCCGGTTTGGGTTTGAACAGGACCAACGCAGTGTCAGAGACTTGCGGGAATGTAGGGCCAGCACGTCGCCACGCGGCGCGATGGCACACCGTTCCTGCGTTCATTGGGGCCCTGGCGTGGATGGCGTCACTTGCCGGCTGCGCCGCAGCGGGAAAGGACGACGAGGACACCGATCCGCCGGAAGAAGAGAACGCGTCAGCTGCGCTCGACAACCCCAATCTTCGCCCGCTCATGGTCGACACGAGCCGGTGCACCGCCCGTGGCGCCCGCCCGCAGCAGTCCGACCTCAACCACGACAACCGAGCCGACCTGATCTCGATCTACGCGGGCCCCGACCAGGCGACGCTGCGTTGCAAGCAGGCTGACCTCAACTTCGATGGCCGCCTCGATGCGTATTTCCACTACGACGAAAAAGGCAAACTGGACCGCGAGCAGTATGACCTCGACTTCGACGGCCGGATCGACATAGGCCGGTACTTCGAGGACGGTCACCTCAAGCTCGACGAACAAGACCTCAACCGAGACGGTTTCGTCGACGCGTGGCGGCGGTACGACAAGGGCCGCTTGATGCGGATCGAGACCGATCGTGACGGCGATGGCCGGGCGGACATGTTCACCTACTACCTGGCGGGCCGTATCGATCGTATCGGCTACGACGTGACCGGCGACGGCAAGGTCGATCAGTGGGACCACGACGCAGCACGTCGCGCCCGCCTGGCCACACAAGCCCGCAAGGACCAGAAAGCCGAGGCGTCGGGGATCACCAGCGATGAGTATGTCGACGACGCCAAGGGCAAGGCCGTGGAGCCCGACGATGCGTCCGCTGAGACCGACGACAAGGCCGGGAAGAAACCGGGCAAGAAGCAAGGCAAGGGCGCAAAGAAGTCGGCGGGCAAGAAGTCCGCGGACAAGAAGTCCGCGGACAAGAAGTCCGCGGATAAGAAGCCGGCGGACAAGAAGTCCGACAACAAGGCTAAGCCCGCAGCGACCGAGCCCAAATCCGTCAAGCCCGACGCGGTGAAGCCCCAGGCGGTCAAACCCAAGGCCGTGAAGCCCAAGGCCGTCAAACCCAAGGCCGTCAAACCCAAGTGAAGCGGCTTTGTTGATGGCCTGCTAGCATCCCGGCTGCATGGTCGAAGTCGACAAGCCGGCGGGAGCGCCCCCAACGACCCCCCAACAAGCCGCCGGAGCGGAGACCGGTGATGCTTCGCCCGAGGCCGCGCCCCCCGCTGGTCCCAGCGATCCGCTCGACGACGTCCCAGACCCTGGTGCCGACGACGTCGACTTCGGTCCTCCCTTCTCCCCCAAGACCTTCGGTGCCTCGCTGGTGTGGGCGCGCGGCGCAAACTACGTGTGCACCGTGTTGCGCGTGAAAGAGGGCGAGAACGTCGTCGTGTCGACCCAGGGACGGATTGACATGAACGTGATGCTCACCGGGGGCAGAGCCGTACTCGAGGTCGGCATGGCCGGCGGCGACATCGATCGTGTCGAGTTGCTGCCTGCGAGCCCCGTGCCGATCGCAGCCGATCGCACCTACCGGCTGCTGGCGGTTACCGAGGTCGAGTTGTTCACGGTGTATTCCCCGCTGCCCACGTAGACGGGTGAGACGGCCGGCCCGCTAGCGACAGTCGAGGTTCGGGTCGCCGGGCGCGTGGCACTTGAGACACACGCGACGGTTGCGGTTCGCGAGCGCCTGGCAGCGGATCGATGCGCCGAAGTTCGGCCCGTGTGGCGAGACATCCAGGCCTGCGTTGGCGACGGCCGTCGTCGCGTGGCACGCCAGGCAACTGTCTTCGGTGTGGCAACTGCTGCAAGCGGCGATGTTGCGCTGCGCCGCCTGAGCGTGGGACTGCGGCATGCCAGGCGGGCCTGCGAAGCCCTCCGGGTGAAACCTGAGCCCACCGCCGACCCCGAACGAGCCACCCACCCGCTCCCCGAATCCAAGTCGCTCGTGACACGCAAGACAAAACGACTGCGTGCGGTGACACGCCTGACAGTCGGCCGTCCGGGATCGGGCATCGAGGGCGTGGGACGTCAGGAAGTCGCCCGCGTGGATCCGCATCGGGCGGATCGGCCCGGTGTGGCAGTCGGTACAAAAGGTATCGGAGTGGCATGTCGCGCACGCCTTGGGGTTGGCCTTGGTGATCACGGCGTGGTCCTCGACGAACGCCAGATCGTGTTCCATGCCCCAGCTCGAAGCGGCAGTCGGCATCAAGGCCGGTAGCAAACGGTCGTCACGTGCGCGGGTGATGAGCCGTCCCGAGGATTCGTTAGGGTGGCACGCGGCACACCGCTGCGTCGCCTGGGCGCCGTCGTGACAGGTCAGGCAGTCGGCCTCTGTCGGGAGCTGCAGCGTGCTCGCCAGGCGCACCTTGTCCATCGAACCGTGGCACGCAGCGTCTTCGCATCCCGCACCGCGCGTCAGGTGGAGTTTGTGATTGAAGTTGAGTTGAGGCCGCGGCGCACGGAGTCCTGCCGTGACTCGCCCCTCGCCGTCCACCTTGGTGTGGCACAGCGAGCAGCGCGCGGGCTCGGATTCTGGGCGAGGGTGCTGTCGGCCGTGGCACTCGTCGCACACCGCACCGGTCGGGAAGTTGAAGTCGCGGGACCGCGTGGAGTCCTCCACGTTGACGTGGCACCTCGCGCACGCGAGGGACAGCGCCAGGTGCTGGCCGTGGTTGAACCGGATCGGAATGTCCTGCTCGG
>JAESSZ010000134.1 GCA_016763875.1 Nannocystaceae bacterium | reverse complement strand
TCCAAGAGGCAGGGGAAACGAATGGCTTCAACGGGGCGCGTCGTTGCCGACGCGAAGGAGATGTGACGCATCGCGGTGGCGGTCGCTGGCGTGTAGGGCTTCAACGGGGCGCGTCGTTGCCGACGCGAAGGAGAGTGAATGTCAGAGTTCAAGACCTATCGAAGGACGCTTCAACGGGGCGCGTCGTTGCCGACGCGAAGGAGGGCCGGCTCGTATCCGGCTGAAAACGAAGCGGTTCTCACCAACCTACGCACGGTAGGCCACAGACGGGGTCGTTCTTGAGTCTTCATGTTCTGCATCAGCGTTGTCAGACGGCCGCTTACCACTCCCTGTCGTACGGAGAATCCCCGGACGCACGCAAGCCCGGGCGCTGCTCACGTCGTGGGTTGCGTGCGTTCCACTCTACCACGGTACGGCACGTGCAGGGGGATCAACGAGCAGTCCGTCCGCATCTCGCACACGCTCGATCCTACCGTGCTGGGCTTCGCAGCAAACCCCAGCTCGATCACGTCACCGACGCACTTGCCACCCAATCGCGGCAGATGATCTCGCGCAGATCATCCGCAATGTCGCACCATAGATCTCTTGGCGTTCGGGGTTAGACCAATGCCATGACCACCTCGATTACCCACGCACCTGCGAATGTCGATGCCGACCTTATCCCCGTTCGTATGTGCAACGAGCTCGTGTATTGCCCGAGACTCTTCCACCTTGAGCACGTGCAAGGCATGTTTGTTCACTCCGCCGACACCGTCGAGGGTTCGAGTCAGCACGAGCGCGCGAAACGTCGTGGCTCACGCCTTCGTGTCGTGAAGGACAAACCCGCGCCTGACCCTCGGACGGCGGACGAGCTGTTCGGCTTGCTGCCGAAACGGCGCCTGCTGACTTCGGAGGCGATCGGTGTTCGCGGCGAGATCGATGCAGTAGAGGTTACGGACGGCAGCGTCGTCGCGGTCGAGACGAAGCACGGAAAGGCCCCACGGTGGTCCGATCACAGCTGGCAAGATCATGTGCTGCCCTACGACGCCTGGCCCGCAGATGTCGCCCAGTTGGCCTTGTACATGGCGTTGCTGCGTGATCTCGGGCTTCCGTGCGACGAGGGGCGCCTCTACTATAGAGCCTCGCACAAGTCGGTTGTGATCCCGTGGTCGGACGACCTGGAGCGCTTCGTGACCGATGTTGTTGGTCAAGCGCGCAAGGTCGCCCGACTGCCCATCGCTCCAGAGCCTCTTCTCGACAGTCCCAAGTGTCCGGGGTGCTCGCTCCACGACGTGTGTCTGCCCGACGAGCACCACGCGCTGAAGGCGGAACAAACGCGAGCTTCGACGCCTCTGCGGCGGATCGTTGCCGGCGATGACGACCGCGCCATCGTTCACGTATTGCGGGCGGGCACCGTCGTCCGGAAGGATGGCGAAGGTTTGGTCGTCACCCCGCGTGAGGGGGAGAGCGAACGCTTCTTGCTCAAGGATGTGGCGCACCTCGCCTTGTTCGGTCGTGTTCACGTGACCGAGCCCTGCATGCAGCACATGCTGCGCACGGGCACACCGGTTTCACACCACACGGCGACCGGGCGTTTGCTCGGCGTGACCATGCCGCTGATGACCCGCAATGTGGCCTTGCGTCGCGCGCAGTACCGCGTGGCCGATGACCCCGACGCCTGTCTCGCGGTGTCAAAAGCGATTGTCGTGGCCAAGATTCGAAACCAGCGGACGGTGCTTCGGCGTCACCGCCGAGGTCTGTCGGTTGTCGTCGATGACCGACAGGCCCACGAGGCAAGCGACGATGCCGACGAGGAGGCCGCGGTGTCGTTGACGACTGGATCCGAGATAGCCAACGCGCTCACGCGGATGAACAACGCGCAACGCGGTGCGTTGGAGACCACCACGATCGATGCTCTTCGCGGGTTCGAGGGGGAGGCGGCGGCGAGGTACTTCGAGGTGCTGCCCGCACTCCTACCTACCGCTTGGCAGGGCGACTTCACTGGTCGATCACGACGCCCGCCTCGCGACCGGATCAACGCCATGCTGTCTCTGGGCTACGCGCTCTTGGTCCGCGATGCCACGGCCGCCCTGAGTCGGATAGGCCTCGACCCGATGTTGGGCGTGTTCCACAGCATGATCCCTGGGCGTCCGGCGCTGGCGTTGGACATCATGGAGCCGTTTCGGGCGGCGTGGGTCGACACCGCAGTGCTGCGACTCGTCGGAACCGGAGGGATCGAACGCAGCGAGTTTCATCTGTCGGGGGCGGGCGTCGAGCTTTCAGACGCCGGGCGTCGGTCGATGGTCGCGGCGTACGAGCGCCGCGCCGCCGAGATGACCACACACCCTAGATTCGGCTACCGCATGAGCTACCGCCGACTTCTTGAGCTCGAGGCACGGATCCTAGCCAAGGTGCTGGCAGGCGAACTTGAGCACTACACGCCGATGTGGACGCGATGACACAGCGACGTCACGTGCTGCTTTGCTACGACATTGCCGACTCGACCCTGTTGCGCCGCGTTCACAAGACGGTGCGAGATTTCGGACGCCCGCTGCAGTACAGCGTGTTTGCATGCCGTTTGACCGCGCTGGACCGTGCGCGGCTTGAGGCGCTGTTGTTGGACATCATCAAGTCCAGCGAGGACCAGATCGTGATGATCGATCTAGGGCGCGCAGATCGAGACGATTCGGCCGTCCCCGGGGCGCGGATGTTGGGGCTGGCCGAAGGGGGACGGTGCGCGGGTCCGGTCGTATTGTGACGCCAGCAGGCTGTATCTATCCAGGAACAATGTAATCACCGCGGTCGTAATAGTGGGCCACGACACGTGGCCTCTGACGTGTATGCTGCGACGCGCTGGACACCCACGGGTCAACCGACCCGGTCCTGCGCCCCCAAAAAATGACTGCGCCGCGTCGCCACCGGCTTCCCAGAGGGGAAGTGCGTTCTCGTGTTATCCGACTGCTCCAAGTGCACCCGGAGGGCCTGACCAAGGCCGAACTCGTCGCCAAGATCGGCACAACCCCGGAAACGAGCCAACGTGTGCTCACCGGGCTCAGGCTCGACGGGACGCTCGTCCGCGATACGAAGAGCAACGTTTGGTCGCTGGTGGATCCCGGTTTTAGCGAGCCGCTGGACAATCCACAGCCGCAAGATCTGGAGGCCGTGCTGCTTGCCGAAGCACTGCTTGGACCTGTCGCGGACTCGGCATTGCGTGAACGCTTGCGTCGCCTCGCCGAGGGAATCGACGATCGACTGCGCAGCGAAAAACTCCCGACACGGAAACGCTACCCGACGATGGCGCGAGAGGCTGTCGCGGCAACGCTGTCATTCTCGACCCGCATCGACACCAAGGTGCTCTCCAGATTGCTGCGTTCCGTGCGTCGCGAAGTGGTGCAGCTGCGGTACTACAGCCCGTGGGACGACGTGGAGAGCACCCGCGTCGTCGCCCCATGGCAGATCCGATTGCTGGATGGCGTTTTCTACCTGAGGTGCTGGGACCTCGAAGCCAAGGAGCCGCGAACGCTCCGGGTGGTCCATATCCTCAGTGTTTCGTCGATCCCGAACGCTGGCCGTCCGGAGGTACCCGTCCCTCGCCCCGCTGATCT
>JAESSZ010000133.1 GCA_016763875.1 Nannocystaceae bacterium | reverse complement strand
GGTCCGCTCGCGGTGCGACTCGCTGCCGATCCGAAGTTGCGGGACAGCATCGTGCACGTTGTGGTTGAGGCGGAGCCAGATCTGGCCGCCGCTGGTTCGCGCGGCGGCATAGTCCTGGCGCTGTAGTCATAGCTAGCGGTTCGGCAGACCCGCGACCGCTTCAGCGACCGGGTGTTTGCCAGCCTTGGCGGACGATTGCAGGACTTGGGTCTGCAACTGAGTCAGACGCGGGATGAGCTTCCGATTGGTGGCGTTGAGGCTGCGCAGCAGCGAGTCCTTGATGCCCTTGCCGTCGGCGACCGCCGCGTACAAGTCGTCGAACACGCGCGAGAGTTCAGGCTCGATCTCGTCGGACTCGGGACGGTCCTGAGTTCGGTTTTCCGGTTTGACCGCAGCGACGGCGGCTTCGATGTCGCCATGGCCGATCTTGCCGAGCACGCGGCCTATGACCTTCTCCGGATTCGCGAGTACTTCGTCGTACGTTTGAAGCAGCGCGGGGTACCTGCGCAGCGACATGTCTCGCACCAACGCGAAGTTTTCCATCCACCATTCCATCGCGGGAGGAAATCTGAACGGCGCGGCCGCATCCGGGTTTTTCTTGCGGCGGTCGCGGTCTTCCAGCGAGTACAGGCGATTGATCGATGCTTCGTACTCACGCCATTCCCGAATGTTGGCCACCAAGTATTCGATGTAAGCCCGCTCGGATCGCACCACGCCGGGAACGAAGACCTTCACCGCGTAGCCCTGCACGTCCTCGGGCAAGAAGTAGTCGCCGCTGACCGGATGAGGGTTTGTTCTGTAGTACACGCCGCTGCGCAGCACGCTCTCGTAGAAACCATCGGGGTTCGCCTCGCGGAGCGAGCCCTTGTCCCAGTTGCGCGGGAATGCCTTGCCCAGCACCGGAAGTCCGGCGGCCGCGAAGATCTGCATCCACATGGAGGTACCCGAACGCTTGGTGCCGGAAACAAAGATCATCGTGGCGACGCTACCCGGCGCCGGCCAGCCGAGCAACCGCTGGCCGCTAGGAGGCTGCGTTGAGCATCGCTGCGTAACCGCCGAAGTACAGGCCCAGCGCTATCGCAAGGGCGAACACGGCGGCGTACGTCTTGAGGTTGAGCGCACGCCGCCACCCCAGGGCCATCTTCATTGCGACGCGAGTTGAGGACGGTGCGTCCCAGTCCGTTTCGAACTGCTCGTTGGCGGCGCTTTCGGAGGCATGCACCACGGCACGCGGTGCCGCTCGGGCCGAGGCGGCGGACGGTGTTTGTGTTGGAGGCGACGCCGTGCGCAGCGCGTCTCCACTGAGTCGCTCCCGTGTCCGGTTGCAGACCGTTTCGACCAGCGCATCGGGATCCGTAGCGTCAAACCATGCGGCCACGAGTTGTGACTCCGGGACCTCGGCTGCGCGCACGGTGAGCTCGCACAACTCGCCCGTGTACCGGTCCATGGCGGCGCTGTGGCACACGACGTAGGTCGCGCCCGATCCGAACTGCTCAAGCGCACTTTCCAGCGGCCCTACGTTCGCGTCACGCAGTGGCACCAGATCGACGCGGAACTTGCGAGCGATGAGACCGCGGATGACCTGAGTCAGCGCCGCCGTGTCCGCGTGGGTGCACGCGACCACAACAACGGGTCGAGCGTGGACTTCACGGGCGGCTGACATTCCCGCTCACTGTGGCACTACCGCGCATCCGATGCAAGGACACTTACATATTTGGAACGATATGAAGATCGCCGGACCTCACAAGTTGGCCCACACATAACCGGTGATCCCCTGGTCCTGATACCCCAGGTTGGCAACCGCATTGTCCCGCTCGGCGGCACTCAACGTGTAGAAATGGTCGTCGGAGCCAGGTTGATGCATCCGGTACAACGGCACCGCGCCGCACTGCTGCTCGGCCGCCATATAGCCCATAGTCAACTCTGGCGCGCCCGTGCCTTCGCAGTCGGTCGACGACGTGTAGAAGCGCCGGTTGTTGCCTTTGAGACAGCGGAAGAGCACGACGAGTCCATCGGTGGCCTCCGCGTACAGAAAGTAGAAGTCCGGGGCCTCGATCGAGAGATCGCCCGACGAGGCCTCCACCAGATCGGTCGTATAGAAATGGCCCAGCGTTGGCGAGACCGATCGGTGCACCGGGATTCGGCAGCCCGCCAGTGGGCCTTCGTCGCACAGCCCGTCGCAGTTGTCGTCGATGGCATTGCAGGTCTCCAGGGGAGCGGAGCACACCGACTCGCAACTTCCATCGCATCGCGCAACTCCGGTGCTCCCGCAGCGGGTGATGCAGGGTCCGCCGCCGCACTCGACCGGCGCCTCGCAGCCGTTGGCGAGCAGGCCGTCACAGTCCGAGAATCCCTGGTCGCACGCAGCGTTGACGCACTCACCCGCCACGCATCCGGCTTCCGCGTTGGCGATGATGCAGGTCCGGCCGCACAGACCACAGTTGCTGACGTCGGTGTCGAGGTCGGCGCAGATCGAACCACAGGTCACTTCGGTGCCGATACACACGGGCGGCTCCGTCGGTCCGTCGTCCGACGCCGTGACTCCGGTTTCAGCGCTGCCGGTCGAGTCTGCGGTTGCCTGCGTCTCGCCAGTGTCTGCGTCGTCGACGGTCGAGCTTGCGGTGGGTTGACCTGTTTCGGCGGGGAACTCGAGTGGGTCATCGTTGGCGGTACCGTCGCCACCGCACGCCGTCCCCAGGACGAGGAGGAGTGCGAGGGAGGCCGAGCCTGCGCTTCGTTCAGGCCAGGATACCGGTGATGTGATCACTGGTTTCGCCGCCGTTGAATCCAAATGTATCGGTCTCGATCCCAAGCGCGCGCAGCGTGGTCACGTGTACCTTGGAGAAGTTGCCGTCGGGTTCGCGGGTGTGTACGCCCCGATTGACCGCGCCGCAGGCACCGCCGACAAACACGGCGGGCAGTTCCTTGGTCCCGTGTTTCCAGCCTTCGCCGTACTCCGAGGTGCCGTAGACCAGCCCGTTGTCGAGCAGGCTGTTTCCCATGGGGTCCAAGGTGGTGGCCAAGCGGTCCAGCAGGATCGCGAAGGCCTCCATCTGGTGCAGCGTGATCGCGCGAACTCGGTCCCAGTGGCCGTCGTGACAGGTCTTGTGCATGCCGTCGGGAACACCCAGATTGGAGAAGACGTGAGTGGTCGCTGGCGAGGTGAACATGAACGAGAACACGCGGGTCAACTCGCACGACAGCGCAGTCGCCAACAGGTCGGCCATGATCCCGCATTTTACGTGCAGGTCACCAGAGTCGGCCGGGACTGGCGGGGCCTCGCATGGTGCCGCGGACAGTAGCAGTCGGCGTTGAATCTCGTCGAGATGCGCCAAGTGTGCGTCGAGCCGCTGCTTGTCATTGTTACCCAACTTCGCGCGGAGCTCGGCAGCGTCGTCCATCACCGCGTCCAGCAACGACGCTCTGCGTTGCAACGAGCCCGCGTCGTCGGGGACGGCGAACAACAGGTCATACAGCTGTCCGGGACTGCTGATCGGGAGGTTCAGCGAGTCCGGACCGTTGTACGACACCGCGTTCCAGTGACCGTAGTCGTGGAAGCGGGCCTCGCTGATCCCGATTTGCAGCGAGCGGAACCGCGGAATGGCGTCGCCGTAGTAGTCGTCGTGTTTGGCGACATACTGGTCGATGGTCGGTCGCAGGGCGGTGAGGGTGTGCGAGGGGTGATCGAAGCCTTCCGGACGGATTCTGTCCCCGGTCGTCGCCACCATGAAGCCGCGCATGTGGCCGTCGCCTTGGCCCGGCGGCGT
>JAESSZ010000132.1 GCA_016763875.1 Nannocystaceae bacterium | reverse complement strand
GCGACGTCGCGATGAGCCAACTCCGCATTGGGCAGGCGTATGCGCGCGCGGGCGAGATGGCCCAGGCCGAGCGCTGGTTTGCTTTGGCCAAGCCGGTTCTCGAGCGCGAGTTGTCCGCGGGTGATGCAACCCGTGCTGCAGTGCTCGCCGGGCCGCAAGTGCCCCGTAAGACGCCCGAGAAGAGTCAATAGGGCGTGAGGCTGCGGCCGCAGCGGTGACCCCGCAGACTTACAGATGCCCGCGCTTGTGTGCGATGCTCGGCGCCTCATGCATCGTTTAGCGCTTGCCTTGATTCTTGCGTCGGCCGCCTGCGGAACCGACGACCCCAGCGTGACCGGCTCCGACGACAGCACCGGTGCGACAGGATCCTCGGACACCGGAGCGACGACTGACGGCCTGTCGCAGTCCGGTGGTCAAGAAGGCGACAGCGACGCGAGCCAGCTCGACACGAGCGACGGCGGAACAACCCAGGGTGTCGACGGCACCGCGGGGACAACCGCGAGCCCAACCACGGCCGGGAACTCGACCGGCCCGAGCGCCGAGAGCACCACGGGCTCGGAAGAAGGCACCGACTCCGATTCCAACTCCGACACCGGACCCAATACGACGGGGGACCCCGGGTGTGGCAACGGCAGCGTTGAGCCTGGCGAGCAGTGCGACGGCGACAACCTGCAAGGCTTTGATTGCGGCGCGCTCGGACTGGGCGTCGGCGACCTCGGATGCGATTCGGTGACCTGCACCTTCGACACCTCGATGTGCCGTCAGGGCGGCGGAACCGGCTTCGGCGGGCTGTAGTCCGTCCTCGCTGGCCAGTCCTCCGGGAACCGAATCTCTCAAGAGCAGCGCATCATGGTCGAGATCTCGCGAGGACGGGTCGAGTGCAACGGCCTGCAGATAAGCTACCTGGAGGCCGGCGAAGGGCCGCCGGTCGTCTTCATTCACGGCTGGCCGACCAACGCTGAGCTGTGGCGCACCGTGCTGACACAGGTCGGAAAGACGCATCGAGCGATTGCGATTGACCTGCCCGGCTTTGGTCGATCGGACAAACCGACGGACACGCGCTATTCGTTCCGGTTCTTCTCAAAGGTACTCGACGGTTTTGCGGACGCCCTCGGGCTCCAACGCTTTGGACTGGTGGTGCACGACCTTGGCGGTCCCATCGGACTGTACTGGGCCGTGCACAACCCCGGCCGCATCCGCGAGTTGGCGTTGCTCAACACGCTGTGTTTTCCCGAGTTGTCGTGGGCCGTGAAGGCCTTTGTGCTCTCGACCTACGTCCCGGGCGTACGGGGACTGCTGTCGAGCCCCCGCGGCGTGCGATGGTCGATGCTCTTCGGGGTCAACGACAAGACACGCATCACCGACGAGGTCGCCGCGCTGTACACCGCGCCCTACGAAAACGACGCTGGTGCCCGCAAGGCACTGCTGATGGCCGGGCAAGGTCTCAGGCCCAAGCGATTCCGGGAGATCAGCGAGGGGCTGCATCAGTTCGGGGCCATCCCGGTACGTCTGCTGTACGGCGAGGACGACCGCATTCTGCCCAAGGTCGCAGACACGATGCGCCGCGTCGCGGAACTGCTGCCCAACGCGCAGACGACTGCTCTCGCGGGCTGTGGGCACTTTCTCCAGGAGGACCGCCCCACCGAAGTCGCGGAACAACTCGCCAGCTTCTTCGCCACCGCTGCGGACGACGCGGCAGCGGAGATTACACGTCCCTAACCGCCTGGGAAGAAACGTTCGCGCCGAATAAACACGAGCCCAACAAGCGCCATAGCCCACACGGGCGTCGGCGTAGACGAAGACCGACAGCCGCACCCATCATCGCCACTGGAACCGTCGGCGTTTGGACCTCCGGTGCCATCGGTGTCGGGACCCACGGTACCAACACCGTCGTCGGCATCGCCATCGTTTGGCCCTCCGCCATCTTCAGCCCCGCCGCCGCCCGTCTCATCGCCTCCCGCGTTGCAGTCTGGGTCGAGCTGACCGTCTTCGGTCAAGGCGCACTGGGCGTCGTCTATCGCGTAGAGAATCCCGTCACTGCCTCGTAACAAGAACCGTGCCGCGCGGACCGGCGTACCGATAGGCACGTCGTCAAGCACGGACGCAGGCCACACCTCGGCATCCGAGAGCGACAGCCCCCACGCTGCGGCCACGTCTTCGCTGCCCATCAGTCGACGGTACCCGGGATCCATGAGCCACACCGTGCCCTCATCGGCATCGCTGAGGACCAGCACTGGCTGCTGGGGAAAATCGCGGTCCACATCGATCGCGGCGATCCTCGCGTCGTCGACCGTGGCGACATCCCAAAATGGCTCGATGTTCCAAGCGCTCACGATCTCTGGGCTCGAGATCTGACGACGCACACCCGGAGGGACCGCAGGCGCCTCGCACTGGAACAACAACGGACTGGACTCAAGCTCGTTCGCCGTGCGTCCGCCCTGGACCGCATAGGCGTGAATCGGGTGCGCCTGGCCGTCCCGCAACGATAGCGGCGCCTCGACGGAGAACCCGTGCTCGCAAGAACCGAGCGTCTCGCACAGATCCTGACGATTGCGATCTGCGGTCACTTGGACCACCGGGTTGGCCCCGTCCAGCGGACCGCCAAACACCAGCTGAACGTCGACCGCGATATCGGGGTTGCTGTCGTCCCACGCCCAGCCTTCGATCGCCGCGCAGTCGGTGCTCTCGATCGCACCATCGCCGGCCCCGACCAGGCCGAACAGCTCCTGGTAGCTCGCCACGAGGCTCGTGTACGGCGATACGAACACAAAGCCGATCCCCGCCACGTCCTGCTTGAGATTGAAGTGGGTGTGAATCGTCGTCGCCGCCGTACCGAACTCGTTGGAGACTCGATTGATACGCTCACCTCGCGAGACGGTTTGCCCCGAGGCCACGACGTTGCCTGTGCCGTGCAGCCAATCGAAACGCGTGCCATCAGCAGCGGTGACGTACACCGAATAGCTGCCGATGTTGGTCACCGTGCCGTCGGTCGTCGACACGTTCCAGTGCACCCCGTCGTCACACGTCGCGGGACGAATATCCTGGCCCTGATGTCCCTGGCCCGCGGGACACAACGGCATGGCCCACGAGCGGATCTCGCAGTAGTTGTCGCGCCACGGATACGCGTAGTTTTCTGCATCACACTGGCCACCGCCTGGGCCCAGATAGCCGCCATGCATGTACACCTGCGAGTTCGCGAACGCAGGCCCGTCTTCCATTGGGAAGCGCATGCCCGGCGCGTAGACCGTGTCATCAACCGCTCCCTCGCCCGATCCGTCGAGCAGCGATCCGACCGGCTCGTACTCAAAGGGCTCGGGCCCTCCCGCCAATGCGGTGGCAGGAAGCAGCGCCAACAGCCCAGCTAGCCGTACGCGGTTCATTGCTGCACCTCACCGCGACCGCCGACAAATCTCAGCGTTTCCGCCAGAGCCACCACCGCGGCGCTGTCCTGGCACGCTACGTCCTTGAGGTCGGCGCATTCCAGTTCGATGTTGTAGGCCACGCCGTTCTCGATCCAGGAAGCCACCCACACCCCTTCGTTGTGCGTCACAAAGGCGGCGTGCCCTCGAACCTCGTAAGTGCCTTGGGCGGCCTTGATGTGAGGGTAGACCTTGGCCTGTCCGCTCATCTGGATACTGACGTGTTGGCCCGCGGCGGCCGTCGCGACCGCCGCCCAGTGCGTCCCCGTGGTCACGATCGCAGACGCGAGAAGCTTAGGATCATCCGGCACGAGCACGGGTACGGGCGCATCGTCGACGTTGCGGCGTGCCGCGGTATCGAGGCTTTCGTAGGCGGTGGTGTTCCGCGTCGTTGAGTCGGGCCAGGCGACGATGCGCGACACCGTTTGTCCGCCAAGAACGCGGCCTCGCGACGGCGGCAGAGGCGTGAGTTCCTCGGGACCAGCGACGGGTGCTGTGCGCGAACGAGATTCGTCGGGCTCGGCCGTTGGGTTGGCGTCACACCCACCCGCCGAAAAAGCACCAACAACAACACCCACCACCACCGCGAGCGTTTCTCGTACCGATCGTCGCGGACAAGGCATGCCAAAGCAGAGCATGCCACTCAAGTAGGAATCTAGGGCCCAGGGTTCCCTCGACCCCGTCGGCGCGCGTTTCCCGAAGCATATGGTAGCCGAACCAAGGTAGCCGAACGTGGTATGTCCAGGACTCCGATGTCGTCGATCAAGAGCGTGTCCACGGAGTCTCGCGTTTTCGAACCACCGGCGGAGTTCGCCGCGAAAGCCAAGATCGGCTCCCGCGAAGCCTACGACAAGCTCTACGCGCAAAGCATCGAGGACCCGGACGCGTTTTGGGCCGAACGCGCCGAAGAACTGCACTGGTTCACCAAGCCCACCACGATAAGCCAGTGGGATCCGCCGTTTGCGAAGTGGTTCCTCGGTGGGACCACAAACCTCGCTTACAACTGCCTCGACCGCCACGTGCTTGCGGGCAATGGTGACCGCACGGCCCTCATCTTCGAAGGCGAGCCGGGCGACACCCGCACGCTTACCTACGCCGAGCTTCTGGCCGAGGTCTGCAAGCTGTCCAACGGCCTTCTGGACAGCGGCGTGAAGAAAGGCGACCGCGTCATCATTTACATGGGCATGGTGCCCGAAGCCGCCATCGCCATGCTCGCGTGCGCCCGGATCGGCGCGATCCACAGCGTCATCTTCGGGGGCTTTGCCGCCGAAGCGGTGCGGGACCGTGTCCTGGACGCGGGCGCAACAACGATCCTGACGCAAGACGGGGCGTGGCGTCGCGGCAAGGTCGTGCCGCTAAAAGCTCAGGTCGACCAGGCATGCGAGAGCTGCCCGGGGGTCGTGCGGACAATCGTCCTGCGCCGCACCAACAACGACATCACCATGAAGGAAGGGCGCGACCTCGAGTGGGCCGCGGTCCTCGACGGTGCTTCTGCCGAACACGAGGCGCCCGCGCTCGATGCAGAGCACCCGCTGTTCATCCTCTATACGTCCGGCACCACCGGGAAGCCCAAAGGCGTGCTGCACACCACGGGCGGGTACATGGTCTACGCGCACACGACGACCAAGTACGTCTTCGACATGCGACCCGACGACGTCTACTGGTGCACCGCCGATGTCGGTTGGGTGACCGGTCACAGCTACATCGTGTACGGGCCGCTCGCCAACGGCACCCAGGTACTGATGTACGAGGGCGCGCCGAACCATCCTGGTCCCGATCGTTTCTGGGAAATGATCGCCAAACACAAGGTGACGATCTTCTACACGGCCCCTACCGCGATTCGGGCGTTCATCAAGTGGGGCGATGAGCACGTCACCAAACACGACCTGTCGTCTCTGCGCCTGCTGGGTACCGTGGGCGAGCCCATCAATCCCGAAGCGTGGATCTGGTACCGCGACATGATCGGTGGCGGTCGCTGCCCAATCGTCGATACGTGGTGGCAGACTGAAACCGGCGGCATCATGATGACGCCGATTCCCGGTGCCGTCGCCGCAAAACCGGGCTCGTGCACCCTGCCCTTCTTCGGCATCAGCCCCAAGGTCCTACGAGACGACGGCACCGAGGCCGACACGAACGAAGGCGGCTACCTCGTCATCGACAAGCCGTGGCCAGCGATGATGCGCACGATCTGGGGTGACGACCAGCGCTTCAAGGAAACGTACTTCTCGCGCTTCGAGGGCAAGTACTTCACAGGCGACGGGGCACGCTACGACGAAGACGGGTACTTCTGGGTCATGGGCCGCGTCGACGACGTAGTCAACGTTGCCGGTCACAGGCTGGGCACCGCGGAGTTGGAGAGTTGTCTGGTGGCCCACGAGGCGGTCGCGGAGGCCGCCGTGGTCGCACGCCCGGACGAACTCAAGGGCCAAGCCCTTGTCGCCTTCGTCACGCTCAAAAGCAGCGCCAAGCCCTCCCCTGAGCTCAACGCCGCGTTGTCCGAGCAAGTCGCCCGCGAGATCGGAAAGTTCGCGCGGCCGGACTCGATTCGTTTCGCCGATGCCCTACCCAAAACCCGCAGCGGAAAGATCATGCGGCGCCTACTCCGGGAGTTGGCTGCGGGTCAAACGCCGACGGGGGACGTCACGACGCTCGAGGACATCTCTGTGTTGGCGAGCCTGCGCAGCGACGAGTCGTAAGTATCGGCGCGAAGGCGTCCGGTGTTCGTCAGTCGCAGTTCCATCCCTCATCACCGTCGAACTCGGAGTAAGGGCGCGCGGCAAGGGACGCCAACGGCGTAAACGCGGTCTCGTGGCAGTTCCCCACCAAATCGCAGTCGTCCCGCACCATCCACGACTCCACCAGGACTGACGTCTCCGTCTCGGCAGTGACGCGGACGCCGGCCACGGTCCACCCTGAGGGGGCCTCCGGCAGCGTGGACGACGCAATGTCCGCGAGGGGAATGAGTCCGACGGACATCCCAAGGCTCACCTCGCGAACCTCGACTTCCCAGGACACTCTCCCAGGAATGCTCAGTTCGACGTCGCCGTCGTCATTGCGAAAGACGACGCCGACGGCACCGCAGACTCCAACGGGGTCTTCGCCCAGGCTAACGCGTTGAAGCGCCGAAACGGTAGCGACCCCCGCGAGCACCGCCACTGTTGCGCCATCAATGTAGGAGATTTCGGTTTCGAAAGTCGGACTCGCGGCGAGCGCGAACTCGGCCTCATCGGACGCGGGGTCCAGGACTTCCCCCGAAAACACGAGCAAAGGCGACTCCGTGTCGACATCGACACAGCCGCTGAGAATCGTCAGCAACCCCAACCCCAGTCCTAGAAGCCTATCGATACACACATCCCGGTAGTGCCCCCCGTGCGCAGTTCGACCACTCACCCGCCACTGACATCGCGTGAAGACCGCGCGCATCTGCGCCCACGACCCAAGCGTGCGCCCGCACTACTCGGGCAGAACGATCGTGTTTTCGTAGTTCATCACGCCCGTTTCGTCGTACCAGGCGACGGTCATCGATTCGTCCGCGATCTCGATCCACGCAAACCCGGGGGTCGTGTCGTCTTCGAAATAGGGCTCGGGGTTGTCGTCTCGGTGCACGAAGTCCGTCGTCTTGGCCGCTGCGCCAGCGACCAAGAACTCCGTGCCGCAAGTCGTGGGGAACCACTGGCGCGTGTGGTCGTGGCCGCAGATATAGACCGTGACCTGCCCGCAGATCTCGTCGTCGAAGAAATCTTTGACGTCTTGGCCACCGATGATGGGAAGCGGGAACCCCTCGTAGTTCCCGGCATTGCCGTGTTCACCGTTGGAGATGTACGGGTGATGTCCAAAGGCGACAGTGAAGCGACTCTTGTTGGTCGCCACAACGTCCTGGAGGAAGTCCCGCTGCTCGCTGACCTCGTGGTTCCAAAACAGGCGCGCGGTATCCAAGCCGATGAACGTCACATGGGCGGCCTCGAACGAGTAGTACTCGCTGGGCATCGTCCACTTGTCGCTGTAGAGGGTGTAGGCGATCTGGTAGCTGGCCTTCCACCATGCGTTGCCGAGCAGATCGTAGTCGTGGTTGCCCAGCGCGATGTAAAACGGGAAGTCGAGATCGGCGTACGGCATCTCGAACTTGTCGGTGAACTGAGTGTCCAGCACCGACGTCACGCCGCTGTCGTAGAAGTTGTCGCCCAGGTACAGCGCGAACTCGCAGCCTCGCTCTTCGCAGACTTGTTCGGCCACAGCAGCGACCGCGTACTGGTGATCGTTGCCCTCGCCGCCATCGCCCATAGCGATGAACCGGACGACACCAGTCTGGGGTTTGCCCCCGCCGTCGCTTGACTCGGATCCGGTTGAGGCGGCGGTGGCTGTCGAGTCAGCGACCGTCGTCGGCTCGGCTGTGCTCGCGGTTCCGCTCGATCCCGGATCAGGGGTGGGAGTGGTTGCCGCGCTCGCGTTGTCGCCAGCACCGCTCTC
>JAESSZ010000013.1 GCA_016763875.1 Nannocystaceae bacterium | reverse complement strand
CGGGGGGGGGAGGTTTGCTCGACCCGTCAGACTGCGGTTGGGACGCAATCGCCGCGTCGTCCGGGGTGGATGTTTCACCATCAGTGTCCTTGCCTGCGAAGACCGTCGCGAGCAGCACAACGCTACCGATACCGATCGCGGGCAAGAGCCATCGTGGCCTCGGGGTTGTGCCCGAGGTTGTTGGTGTTGGCGGTGGGGCGGCCGCAGGTTTCGCGCCGAGGCTGGACTCCTCGACGGGCTCGACTTGCAGGGTTGGGGACGGCTTTGCGTCTTGTGCTTTCGTCGGGCCAGGCGCGGTGGGGGCAGCGGCACGCTTGAGCGCAACGATCGCTGCGGTCGCGTCCGGAAACCGGTCGTCGGGGTCTTTGGCCAGCAGGCGCGTCACGAAGTACCGAAGCGAGCCGGGCACCTCGTCGGGGAGTGCGGGCGGGGGCTCGGTGAGCTGCTTGCGTAGGACCGCCATGGGATCGGGACCATCGAAAGGCAGTGAACCAGCTAGTAGCGCGAACATCACGATGCCGAGCGAGTACAAGTCTCCTCGGGCATCGACGCTATCGCCCCGTGCCTGCTCGGGACTCATGTAGTGCGGCGTGCCGAACACCATCCCAACTTGGGTTAGTGGGCTTGCGCCGACCCCGTGCTGCACCTTCGCGACGCCGAAGTCCAGGAGCTTGATGTGCTCCTGGGCGCCAGTGCCCACCACGAAGATATTCTCGGGTTTGATGTCGCGGTGGACCAGTCCGTGTTGGTGCGCGTGCTCCAGGCCCGCGAGGACTTGCATGATCAAGCCGACCACGCGAAACGGGGGGAACACGTAGCCCACGTGCTCGGCGTGCTCGGCGAGGTCCTCACCTTCGAGGTACTCCATGACCAGGAACCGTTGGCCATCCTTGGTCGACCCAAAGTCCATCACTCGGACGCAGTTGGGGTGGTCGAGCCGAGACACGGCGGTCGCCTCTCGGTCGAAGCGCGCCACCATCTCTTCATTGCCGGTCAGATTCCGCCGCAACAACTTGAGCGCGACATCTTTGCGAAGCCCGGTGTGATGGGCTCGGTACACGACTCCCATAGCGCCAGTGCCCAGCACGGCGTCGATGCGGAAGCGCCCCGCGAGCGTCTTGCCGATCAGTTGCTCGGCCCGCTCCGCCGCCCCGTTATTGTCCTTGCCCTGGTCCATGCGTCCTCGCGAGTGCCGCTTAGCGTCGTTAGGGTACGCCTTTTCTGGAGGCGGGCTGGCGCTGCCGGGTCAGCCCCCACGTTCGAGAGAATCAAGACAGGCGTCCACGAGCCAATGCACATGAGCCCGCCTTTCGGCCAGCGCGCCAGGGGTCAGCGGGTCATGCCCCCACGCTTCTGCGAGTCCGGGCGCGTACGTGAAGTAATTGACCACGACGGCCGAGATACTGAAGTGCAAATGACGCGGGGAGGTTGCACCGCTGGACGGCACCAGCGGCTCGAGCTGGCTGAGCGCCCACTGGGTGATCTCTGCGTAGTGCCGCTGGACCACCGCGGCATACGGGCCACCTCCGGCGATCTGGTGCTGTACGATTCGGACGTACGCACGGTTGTCCTGCATGAAATCGACGTACGTGTCGAGGAGTCGATGCACCCGTTCGCGCTTCGTTCCCGCGACCGACAGGGCGGTCTCCAGCGCTGCGCGGTGGCTGTCGTAGTAGCCCTGCAGGACGCGCTCGAAGAGGTCGGCGACGGAGCCCCAGTAGTAGAAGATGAGGGCTTTGTTCACCCCCGCGCGTCTCGCGACGGCGGCCGCGGTGAACCCGTCGCTGCCTGCCTCCGCTAGCAGCGCCGACGCTGCGTTGAGGATCTGTGTCGCGCGTACCTTTTCCGAATCTCGCTGTCGCTCGCCGGGCTGCGCCGTACTTGACCGCATGGTTTGACCATACGGTCAGTTCGTACGGGCTGCAAGCGTGGTGAAGCTCGCCAGTAGTCACACAGTACGCTGAAATTATTACGCTTCACCGGGTTCTGTACTGGGCTGACCCTGCGGTTTGACCGCAAGGTTAAATCGCCATAAAAACTCGCTCATGAGCTACGACTGCAAGATCGTCGGCGGCACGGTTGTCGATGGCACTGGGCGGCCTGGTTTTCGCGCCGACGTCGGGATCAAGGACGGTCGCATCGTCGAGGTCGGCGACTGCCCGGGCACTGCCCGGCGCACGATCGATGCCGAAGGGAGCATGGTGACGCCAGGGTTCACCGACATCCATACGCACTACGACGGGCAGGTGTCGTGGGACGAAGGCATGGCGCCGTCGTCGTTGCATGGGGTGACGACCGCGGTCATGGGCAGTTGTGGCGTCGGGTTCGCTCCCGTGCGCGACAGCGATCACCAACGGCTCATCGACTTGATGGAGGGCGTGGAGGACATTCCAGGTTCGGCGCTCGCGGAAGGCATTACGTGGGGCTGGCAGACGTTCCCGGAATACATGGACGTCATCGATGCCAAGCCGCATACGATCGACTTCGCCGTGCAGATTCCCCACGATGCGCTGCGCATGTTTGTGATGGGTGAGCGCGCACTCCCCAACGCACCCTCGACCGACGACGACGTCGCGGAGATGAAAGCGTTGGTTCGCGAGGCGCTCGAAGCTGGCGCGGTCGGGTTCTCAACCGGTCGTTCCGACAATCACCGCACGGCCCAGGGCCAAGCGACTCCGGCGAGCGAGGCCACGCAACGCGAGCTGTGTGGCATCGCCGAGGCATTCCATGGTCTGTCCCACGGCGTCCTCCAGGTGGTGTCCGACTTTGACTGCTTGGTGACCAACGAGAACTTCCACGCGGAGTTCGACATGATCGAAGCCATGGCCAAGGCAAGTCAGGGACACAAGACGTCGCTGTCGCTCATGCAGCGCGACCAGGCGCCCGAGCAGTGGCGATGGATAACCGAGCGGGCCGAAAAGGCGACGGCCGCAGGCACCCCGATCCACCTGCAGGTCGCTCCCCGCCCCATTGGGGTGCTTCTCGGGCTCGAAGCCACGTTTCACCCCTTCATCGGCTATCCGTCTTACAAAGCGATTAGCCAACTGCCTCGTGAGCAGCGGGTTGCTCGCATGCGCGACCCGGAGTTTCGTACGAAACTCCTGACTGAGAAAACCGATCGCGTCGCGGGTGACGGCAGCTCGATCCCACCGCTGGCGGACCACCTGCTGGCCCAGGTCGACATGGTTGCCAAACGAATGTACCGCTTGGGTGAAACGCCCAACTACGAGCCGGATCCGCGGAGCTGTCTGTATGCCGAGGCGATGGCCAGCGGTCGCACCACCCTCGAGATGATCTACGACGCGCTGCTCGAGGACGAGGGCCGGGCGTTGCTGTACTTTCCTCTGTACAACTTCACTGGGCTCAACTTGGACGTGGTGCACGAGATGCTAACGCATCCACTCGCGCTGCCTGGGCTCAGCGACGGTGGTGCACACGTGGGAACGATCTGCGATGCGAGCTTTCCGACGTACCTGATGATGCACTGGGGTCGAGACCGCGAGCGCGGGCGGATTCCTATCGAGAAGCTCGTCAAGATGCAGGCGTTCGATACGGCGCGCTACGTTGGGTTTCACGACCGGGGGGCCATCGCGACCGATCAGCGGGCAGACGTCAATGTCATCGACTTCGACAACCTTCAACTTGGCCAGCCCCGGTTGATCGGCGATCTACCCGCGGGCGGGTTCCGGCTCATGCAACCTGCGCACGGTTATCAAGCGACGCTGGTTCACGGCGAAGTCATCGCCGAGCACGGGGAACTCACCGACGCGCGACCCGGGCGACTCGTGCGGGCGGGCCAACTCGCCGGGTGACCCCCTAGAACGTGCAGACCCGGGCTTGCGGGGGCAGCGCTTGAATCGGGTACGCCATGATGAAGTTGAAGCACATCTCGTCTTCGGTGTCCTCGCCGAAGTTCACGGGCACCCCGTAGGTATTGTCGAAGGTGCACTGCGTCACGAGTTCATCCCCCGGGTTGAGGACGACTGGCGGGTCGTGCGGGTACATCACCTGGTTGTCGAACGAGAATGGGTTGGCGTCCACCAAGGTCTCCATCGTGCCGCCAGGGCCGCCACGGTAGATCTCGGTTTTTAGTGCACGGCCAAGCTGATGCATGTGCGGGAAGCTGGCGATGATGTTGAGCGGACCGGGTAGCAACTCGGTGGCTTGGGCGGGACACACCCCGGTCTCCTCGTGACCCACGGCATCGACCGGAATGCTGATGTCCTCGGTGCCCAGCCAGAGGACTCCGGCGGTCTCTTGTTTCGGCGGTGTCGTGCAGAAGGCAACGCCACTGTTGTCCGCGGCATCGTTGTATCCCGCAGTATTGTTATAGTGGATCTGCAGGATGTAGGAATCGCTGGGGCCGCCGAACTCGAGCCCCACGCCGTCCGGCATCAGGAAGTTCTCGCCGCCGGGAGCCCAACCTGCGATGAAGGCGGCGTCCCCTGGCATGTTGCAGGGGCCCACCCCGCCATCGACTTGCGGCTCGGACGTCTTGTAGAGGATCCAGTGGTGCAGCACGCGAGCGTCATCGACGATCGGCGCCCACGCGGAGATATGCGTTTCGGTTTCGAGCGGCGATGAGAAGGTGAAGCACTGGTAGAGGTTGTCGACGAGCGGCACGTCAAACGGATCGTCGGCGCCGCCGTTGGCGTGCGCGGTGAAGGTTTGCGTGACCTCGCAAGGCAGTGCGTCGGGTCCAACGCCAGGGTCTGGGTCCGGATCTGGGTCCGGATCGCTGCACTGCGCATCGGACTCCAGCGCGCCGCCAGCGACCCAGTCCACCAGGGTCGCGCGATCTGGCTCCGAGAGACTGCCGTCCGCGGACATTGGCATGGCGTCGCTCGTGACGCGCTGCGCCACCAGTTCGTGAACCGGGCGGGTCGCGTCGGAGGGGGCGGGCACCTGGAAGTCATCGAAGGTGGTCAGCGGCATCGAGGCGCCGAACTGCGGGGTCTGTGCGTGGCAGGACCAACAGTTGGCGGCGAGCACTTCTGCGACGTCACACGGAATACCCGCCGCGCTCGGGGTGCCGTCGCCCGAACCATCGTCCGGATCGCCTTCGGTCGCGCCATCGTCAGCGTCGCTTTCGGCGCCCACAGTATCGCCGCCGTCGCCCGAATCATCGCCGTTCGCGCCCGTCGGGCTGCAATTCGTCGTGCAGCCGTCGTCGGTGTCGTTGGCGCTGGACCCCTTACCGCCGCATGCGGCGAGCAACGCAACCAGTCCCAACGATGCATATCCCCACATCTGCATGACCGGTATCTTGCTACAAAGCTGGGTCGGGGTCACCAAACGATTTGATCCTGGCGGACCGAAGGTCAGCCGAGCATGTCCGCGTCGAGTGTTCCGCCTGCGGTGGTCCACACGGTTGCCATGTCCATCGGGAGCGGTGCGTCGAACACCATCGGCCCGTCGGTTCGGTGGGTGAGCTGCAGCTGCCTTGCGTGCAGCATCGGGCGTGCGTCAGGGGGCCAGACCTCGTCGGGG
>JAESSZ010000131.1 GCA_016763875.1 Nannocystaceae bacterium | reverse complement strand
GCAGGAAGAGCGACGACAGCAAGCTCGCCAGCTCGCGCGGGTTGCTGGAGTCGCGAACCAAGCGCCCGCTGACCAGCCCGAAGTCGTACGTGTCGACAACGTCGTAGACCTGCAGTTGGAACACGACAAACATCAGCGCGAGAATCGAGAAGACGGCCCACGGGGTGCCGCGGGCCGGGTTGTCGACTTCGACCGGAAGATGCGTGAGCACTTGCGCCGCCCAGATAGCGCCTCGCTTGATCCAGCGTGAGGCCGCCGTGCCCTGACCGCTGCTCGTCGTCGCGCGCGCGAGTTTGCGGCGTTCATCACCGTCCAGCCAGATCCCGTTGCACTGCAGGCACCGGTCCAGTGGCGTTGAGATCACACCGGGCAGCAGTTGCTCGACCATGGCGCCGTGGCCGTGTGGGCACGGGCGACGACACGGCACGGTCTGTGGGGCCAGCACACCGTCGATGTCGCCGAGTTCGCCCGACAAGACATCCAGCTCACCGTGGTCGAACCACGCGCCCATGCACACAGGGCACACGTCGATCTGGACCTCCCGTTGACGCGTCGTGGGCGGCGCGTTGGACCACCACGTCACCAGCCGTTGTGCGGCGCTGTTAGCCCCAGTTTGGACCCAACTGCCATCGCTTTGTTGGACCAGGTGAATGACACACAGCGCATGGAGTCCGCACGACGGGCACTGCGCGGACAATTGGTGCGGCAGCGCTGTCGTACAGTTGTCCACGCCCAGCGCAGCATAGCCGGGTCCCGTTGCGGCGTATGGCGTCCCGACGGAATACTCTTTGTTAGATTAACGTCTACCTGCTGGCCACTGTGCACCCGCCGCTCGCGCTTGCAGACCGCCGTCACCCACCGTCCAACGAAGAGGATCCGCTCGATGTTCAGCAAGAAGGTATTTGTCGTCACCCTGGGGGCCCTGATCTCGGTCGGCGTGGCCGGTTGCAAGAACCCCAAGATCAAGAAAAACGGCGGCCGCACGGTCAAGGCGAGCATCGCTGAGTTCGATCCCAACGCAGACTTCGTGCTCGACCTCGACAAGTACGGCAGCGAGTCCCCCGACGACTATGCAATGGGGCTGGCCTTCAATCAGGCCTTCGGTGGCATGGACGCCTGCGTACTTAACGCAAAGAAGAGCATGGGACTGGGCGACTCGGCGCTGCTGCAAGGCGATGTTTCCGTCGCGGTTCAGCTGGACCCCATGACTGGGACGCCAAGTGCGGTGAACGCAACGCTGCCCGCGAAGTACGCTCGCAACTCGCAGCTTCGGGATTGTATTCGGGACGCTGTGGGTGGCGTCGAGTTTCCTAAGTACGACGGCACCCCGCGCGTCGCCGAGTTCTCGTGTGAACTCGACGCTGGCGCGGAGATCGAAGAAGCCTGGTAGCGGCGGGCTTAGCGACCGATGCCCGCGTAGGTGAAGCCTTGGGCTTCCAGTTGCGCGCGGTCCCACTGGTTGCGGCCATCGAGGATGACCGGCGATCGCATGGCAGCTTTGATTCGGGCGAAGTCGGGGCTTCGGTACTGGCGCCACTCGGTGACCAACAACAGCGCGTCGGCCCCTTGCACGGCGTCGTACGGGTCGTCGACGACTTCCACACCATCGAGCGGCTCGCCGAGCGTTTCCAGGAAGTTCTTGGCGCCTTCAGGATCATGGAGTCGCAGCTTGGCGCCGTCGTTGAGCAAGGTTCGGGCGATGCGCAGGGCAGGGGCTTCGCGAACGTCGTCGGTATTGGGCTTGAAGGCCAGGCCCCACATCGCGAACGTTTTCCCTGCCGTCTCCCCTACCGCGGCGCGCAGCTTGCGGACCAGGACGAGCTTCTGGGTCTCGTTGATCCGCTCGGCCGCACCGACGAGCGACATCGACAGCCCATGCTCGCGGGCGACGTTGATCAGCGCCCGGGTGTCCTTGGGGAAACACGAGCCGCCGTAACCCACGCCGGGATACAGGAACTTGTTGCCGATGCGAGGGTCGCTGCCCATCCCGTGTCGGACCGCTTCGACGTCCGCACCCACAAGATCGCATAGGTTGGCGATGTCGTTGATGAACGAGACGCGTGTCGCCAGGTAAGCGTTGCACGCGTACTTGGTCACCTCGGCCGAGCGCGCGTTCATGTAGACGATGCGCTCCGAGGCGCGAAAAAACGGCTTGTACAGTCGTGTGAGCACGCTCTTGGCGCGGTCGTCGGTGGTGCCGATGACGACGCGGTCGGGCTTCATGAAGTCATCGACCGCGGTGCCCTCTTTGAGGAACTCCGGGTTCGACGCGACCACGAACTCTTGCTTGGTCTGCTCGGCCACGATGCGAGTGATGCGCTCCGCGGTGCCGACGGGGACCGTGCTCTTGTTGACGATGACCGTGAAGTGATCGAGGTGTTTGCCCACGTCGGCGGCAGCGGCGAACAAGTACGACAGATTGGCGGAACCATCGGACGCGCTGGGCGTTCCGACCGCCATGAAAATTATCTCGCCGTGCTTGGCGGCTTCGGCGTTGCTGGTCGTGAACCGCAATCGCCCGGCCTTGATGTTGCGCTGGACGAGCACGTCCAGCCCCGGTTCGAAGATCGGGATCTCCCCCGCGAGCAGCCGTTTGATCTTCGCCTCGTCGATGTCGGCGCAGACCACATCGTTGCCATGGTCGGCAAACCCGGCAGCAGCGACCAAACCAACGTAACCCGTTCCAATGACGCTGACCTTCATGAAGGGCCGCACGATACGACAATCGCCACATTTCTGGGAACTTCGCATGGCTCGCGGGGTCTCGTGAAACGTCTCAAACGTCGGTCTGCAGCCGATGGGATAACGTTGGCCCACCCTTGACCCACGATTCGCAGACGCCCGCGGGCGACCCTACGGGTCTCGATCCCGCGTTGCTCGACGATGCAGAGCACAATCTGCTGTCGACCCCGATCGAGCGCTCGTTCGTCAATCGGCTGTTTGTCCTCGGTGGTCCGCTGTCACTGCTGATCGCGATCTTGGTGAGTCTGTGGGTCTCGTGGGCGCATGTGCCGTTGTACTTCGTGGTCCAGGGCGACAGAACGTGGGTTGCGGGGTCGACCCGGGCGGTCCGTGTGATCACCACGTCGAGCCGCGGCAACGATGTCGGGCGGGTGGCGGTGGCCGCGGTTCTGGAGCAGAACGGCCAGCGTTTCGGGTTGCCCGCGTTGCAGTCGGTGGGGCAGGGCATCGCTCAGGGCACGCTCCCGGTTCCCGATGGGGTGCTCGCAGGTCCCGCACGGCTCCACCTGTCGGCGCCGCTGCTGCCCGAGCCCATGGACGAGGTGCTTGAGCTTGAGATCGTCGCGCGCGCGCCGAGTCGCGAGCCCACACCGATGATCTCGTCGCTGCCCGCGCAGTACAGCGACGACACCGGACCGCAACCGGACCACGTCAAGATCGATCTGCGCGCGCACGGGCGCGTTCAGACCGGATTCGACAATCAGTTCTACGTGCGCATCACCGACGCGCAAGGCCGACCTTGGGAGGGCCCGATCGAGGTGGTGATGATCAAGGGCGAGCTGGACGAGCGTGTCGCGACCCCCGAGCAGCCGGTCACACTGGTGCGGGCGCGGACAAACAGGCTCGGCATCCATGCGCTGGGCGGCGCCCTGATCTCCGAGATCCTGCGACTTCGGGTGCGGGTCATGAGTCGGTCGGCCCCGACCGAAGAAACCGCCTCGCGGACGATCATGCTGGTGAGTTTTCCGGGCGCGGTGACGGTGGCCACCGACCGTTTGGTGAGCGACGTTGGGCAGGAGCTTGAACTTGCCGTCACCGGACTTTCGGGCAAACGCGCGGTCTACCTGGATGTGCACGATGCTACGGGGGCGTGGCTGGAGACCCTGCCCCCCGTGGTCGGTCAAGCGGCGCCGCGTCCGTGGACGGTGCCCGCGCTCGCGGGGGCTGGGCTCCTGCACTTCGAGGCCTACGACCAGATGACCGACCCGGGCGAATCGACATCGGTTGCGCACTTGCAGCTGGCCCACACCCCACAGACGGTGGTCTCATTGCGCCCGCTCATCGACGTCCAGAAGGCGTCGCTGACGTTGCCGCGGACCGACAAGAGTTTCGATGCGGATCGTGAGCGAATCTGGCTCGATGAGGTGGGCGCGATGGACTTGTCAGCGGATGAGGTCCAGCACCTCCGACGATGGCTCATCGGCACCCTACCGGTGACGGTCTACGGTCCCCAGACGGTGCTCTCGACCCGAGCGCGAGACGAGGCCGCCGTGCTCGCGTTCAAGCGCCGTTGGACCATCGGCCTACGCTGGGTGATGCTCGGCGGCGGCGGGCTGTTTTTGGTCGCGATGGCGCTGGTGATGGCGTGGCGCAATGCCAACGCGGCCAACAAGACCCGTGCTGCACTCCGGGAGTTCAGCGACGAGGACGACCGGGAGATGCTGAGCAGTCACCTCGTGATTCAACAGCGCACGGCGGTACTACGCGGGATTGGCATCTTCGCCGTGATGGCCGGGGCTTTGGTGCTGGCGGTCGTGATGTTGGAAGCGCTGGTTTGGCAGTACTAGGCCGAACTTCACCCGCACACTGAACGACGGTAGGGTCTGCCATGCGCGCCATGGTGCTAGCCGCCGGTTACGGGACACGTCTCGGTCCGCTCACTCAGCTACGGCCCAAACCGATGTTGCCCGTGTGTGGGGCGCCGCTCGTTCGATGGGCGGTGCAGTGGCTGGCGCACTACGGCGTGACCGAGATCGTGGTGAACCTCCACCATCTTGGCGAGCAGATCGAGCAAGAGTTGGGGGACGGATCGGCGCTTGGGGTGTCGATTACGTATTCGCCAGAGCACGGATTGATTCTTGGGACGGGCGGTGGCTTGAGGCACGCGCGGCAGTGGCTCGACCCTGGCGACGGCGAGCCCATTGTGGTGGTCAACGCCAAGATCATGCTCGACCTCGATCTTGGGGCGGTGCTTGCCCACCACCAAGCCCACCAAGCAGAGGCCACGATGGTGCTGCGGCCCGACGAAAACGCAGAGCGATGGGGCAGCCTCCGGCTGGATTCAGACGATCGCGTGGTGGAGCTGCTCAAACTGCGTCATCTTCGCGCGGCGAAGACCGAGCCCGGGCCCCACCTGATGTTCACGGGCGTGCACATCATCGAGCCGCGCTTCCTGGACCGTATCCCGCCCGATGGCGAGCAGTGCGTGATCCGGACCGCGTATCGCAGCCTTTTCGATGAAGGAAAAGCGTTGTTCGGCTATCGGCACGACGGATACTGGTTCGAGCACTCGACCCCACAGCGCTACCTTCAAGGGGTTCGCAACGTTGTGGAAGGTCGCGTCGCGCTCGCTCATGCCGCGGGAGCTGTGCGCGGCGTCGATGCGTCCGCCGTCGTGCATCCTGAAGCGAGCATTCACGGTGCCAACTTCATCGCCGCCGATGTGCGTATCGAGGCTGGCGCCTCGGTTGGGCCTGGGGTCCAACTCGGTGCGGGGGCGACTGTCGCAGCCGGCGTCACCGTGCGCGACGCCATCGTATGGGAGGGCGTCACCGTGGCCGAGGACCTCATCGGCGCGGTCCTGCCAGCCAGCGGATCGCCACCGATCAGGCCCTAGCAGCGACCGCCAAGCGCTATAGCTCCGACGCTGTGTCGCCAAATGGCACACGATCGGCGTAGCAGTGAAAACACACTGGGGCGTAGCTCTCGTTGCCGCCGAGCTGCACCTGCGGTCCCTCGACCGTACCTTCACCGTCGATCATGCGCAGGTTGAAGACCGCTTTGCGGCGGCAAAACTGACACGTGACCTTGATCTCCTCGATGCTGTCGGCAATCTCCATGAGCCGCCGCGAACCCGGGAACAGTTTCGTTCGAAAGTCAGTGCGCAGCCCGTAGCAGATCACCGGGACGTCGGCTTCACGTGTGAGGCGGCGCAGTTGGTCGATGACGAAGGGCGTCAGGAACTGGGCCTCGTCCACCAGGACGCAGTCGAGCCCCTGAAACTCGGCGGGATCCAGGACGGCGTCTTGCTCGAGCAGTCGGTCGACTGGTTTCGAGAGTCCCGACCGCGACGCTATGACTTGCTGACCAAAACGGTGATCCAGCGCGGGTTTGGCGAGCACGACTCGTTTTCCTTGCTGCCGGTAGTTGTGGGCCACCGCCAGCAGGTTCATCGTTTTCGAACTGTCCATCGCGCCGTAGCGGAAATAGAGCTTGGCCAAACCGCGCGATCCATAACACGCCCGACGCCGTCTGAACGGCGCATGGTGCTGTTGCGGCCATGCTGCCCGCGTGCACCCACACCCGTTGGATTCCCGCCCAAGGTGGTCCTGCGGGCCCGACGGTGCTGATCGCTGAACAGACGTCGCACCGAAAGTGGGTCCTGGCGACGATCCGTTGTAATCTACCCCCGAGCGCCTGCTGCGCCCCGCTCATGGCCGAACGCGAGACGACCCAAGACGACGCGAGCACCCCTCCAGTGGTGCTTTGCTGCGCTGTATCCGACGAGACAACGGCGCGGGCCGCCGCCGACGCCCTGCTGGCTCGGGGGCATGAGGTCGAGTTGATCGTTGGCGTCGAGACGGGGCACTCCGAGTTGCAAGCGGCGATAGGTCGGCTCAACTCGCAAGGGCTCTACGTTCTTTGTCGGAGTTCTGCGATGCCACGCAGCACCATCGATGAGCTGCGCGCGGTACTACGGTCCCATGAGGTCCCGTTCGGTCGCACGTTGACGCTGGCGATTGAGGCCAAGCGTCCGCGGGCGCTCGAAGAGAGGGTGGTCTCCGTGCTGCGTCGCATGGTGACCGGGCGTCCGGACAAGGGGTCGAAACGACCATCTTCGGGCCCAGCGTCTTCAGGTCCCGCGGCGCCACGGCAGTCGACCCCGCCGCCGCCAAGTACAAAGGCGAGCACGGGTCCCAGCCCCAGCGTGGCGCCGCAACCGGTTTCCCAGAGCGCGGATTCCGAGGCCGAGGATCCCGTCGATGCCGATGAGATCGCGGCGTGGGCCGACTCTCTGGTTGGCGAGGTCCCCGCGTTCGGGGTCGATCCTTCTGAACTCGGCGCTGCCGAGAGCAATGAGGCCCTCGCCGGGGTGCCCGCCGGCGTGGAGACCTCCAAGCCTGCCGGGTCCAGCAAGCGATCCTTGGCGTTTTCCACGCCAGCACCGGACTACCAGCCGGTCCTCAACACGCAAGTTGCGAGCGTTGAGGAAATCGAGGCTCGCGACGGTAATACGGTCAAACAGGCGGTGCAGCCACCCTCCGAGTCTGTGCCGCCGATCGCACCGCTGCCACCCGCAGTGCCTCCGTCGACCCCGTCGCGTGGCTCGTTGCCACCCGCCGCAATACCTCCTGCGCCCAGCCCTTCGGCGTCTGGGCTTGCCCCTGCGCTCTCAAGTGCCCCCGCCCCATCCCCCGCATTCGAGGACGAGGACGACGACGAATCGCTGGCGGTCGGCGGCAGCCTGTCGCGGGCACTCGGTGGACCACGGGGCATGATGCTCGTGCTCGGCGGCGCCGCGGCGTTGATCGTCCTCGCCGTGGTCGTTGCAACGACGAGCGGGCCCAACGAAGATCCGGCGAAGGCCGCGGGCAACGACAAGGTGGTCAAGGCGGCTGCGATTAGCGCGGGGGCCGACAACGTCGGTGGCGACAAAGCCAGCCCAAGCAAAGCTGGTGATGACGATGCGGGTGCCAAACCTGCAGACGATGGGGCGCAGGCCGCCGACCTTGATGACGACGGTGCCGCAGGCGATGACCCGCCCGGAGATCCTCAAACGGGGGGTCTTGCTGATCCTGCAAACGCCCCGAGTGGTGCCGCCGACGATGAGGGTGGAGACGATGAGGGTGGAGCCGACGGTGGAGCCGATGACGGCCCGGCACCGGAGGGGCGCAAGGCACCCGTCGCAGTCCACTACAAACCACCCACGCCGCCCGCAGATCCGCCGAGCGATCCCGTGCCCAGCGGGACGGGCGATTCGCCCGAGGTGGCCAAGGCTCTTCGCGATCGCGAAGTCCGAGCGATCGACCTCTTTGTCGTCGCCCCCGAAGACAGCGATGCGATGAGCCATACCGCGGCCGTCGCCTACTGCGAGGGCATGACTGTGGCGGGCCTCGGCGCCTGGCGCATGCCAATGCTCGGGGAGCTCAACTCGGTCGCGACGGCCGGGCTGACCAGCAAGTCGACCTACTGGAGCGACACGCTCGGGGACGCGTTCGGGGACACCCGGATCATCCTCAACGCCAAGAAAAAGCGCATGGGCGCGGCGACGGTGGGCTTTGATGGCGCTCGCGTCCTGTGCATCCGCGACCGGCGTTAGCCGCGATTGCTGTCGACTCACGCGTGGGTGGTGCTCGGCGCCGTTCTCGCCGCGGAACG
>JAESSZ010000012.1 GCA_016763875.1 Nannocystaceae bacterium | reverse complement strand
GGGCTGGAGGAGTAGCCGGGGTCGGAGGCCTGCTGCAACGGTGCACGCGGGCCTCCGATACTTTCTCAGTTCAGCTCTGCCAAGGAATGCGACGGCCAATATCGTTCGACTGGCGTAGGTGTCCTTCGTCCGCGTCGAGATCTTCGGCGGCAAACTCTGGAGAGCCACAGGCTCAGGGCAACGCTCCGCCCGCGATCCAGCGATTGATCACGGCGATCTCGGATTTGCCGAGGACGTCGTTGGGCAGGTGTTGTTCGGTCATGTGCCACGCGAGCAGGCTGTCGTCGACAGAGCCTGGAACGACATATGTCCACCCCGCGAGCAGCATCGACGGCACATTCACCAGCCCGGCGTGGGCGATCAGCGGGAAAAATCCACCGTTTCCATGACATTGCCCCCCGACCGCACAGCCTGCCTCCGCGAAGATCGGCGAGACGTCGGCGGCGTACGAGAAAGAACCCTCGGCTGCGCACAGCGGCGCTGGCAGCTCGCCCATCAGGGCACCTTCATCGATCCACTGCGAGACTCTGGCGATGTCGTCGGCGGTCAACGTCGTCGGAGACGCTTCGCTGAACGTCTCCAGGTAGCCGATGAGTTCGCTGGTGGCCGAGGACCCTGCGATGACCGTGGCAGGACCGCCCCAACCACCCTCCAAGTAGAATTGGTGGGCGAGCTCCGGCGCGGAGCTTGGTCCCACCGCGACGTTGTGGCAGCTCGACGAGTTGCAGCCGGCCTTCTCGAACGTTGGGTGAATGTTGTGGATGAAAGTCAGCGGCCCCTCATCGAGGTCACACTCGATTCCCTCGGAGCCGGTGCCGGACTCGGAGCCCCCGGAGTCAGAGCCTCCGGTTTCAGCGGCCCCGGTGCTGCTGCTGCTTCCCGTTTCGGAGGAGTCCAGCCCCACGGAGGGACCTGTGCTGACATCGGCATCGTCCCCTTGGGAGCCCGCGGTCGCTGCGTCGTCCTGGGCGCCGCCGGTTGTCCCTTCGGTCGAGTCCCCGCCCTCGCTGCTGGCGGGCGCAGATTCAGTGCCTTGCGCCGAGGGGTCGTTGCTGTTGACGCACCCTGCGCCGCTAGAAAGGAACAAACACAGCGCGGCATGCGTCTGGTTGGTCGTCATGCGAGTCCATGGACCGCTAGGCCGGATTCCTTCGACGCGGCCGCGAATCTGAGACCTGGGCCGAGCCGAGCTCGCGCGTGCATCACCGAGGCAACCAACCTTCGTTGTAGTCCGGCCAACGTCGCCACGTTGCAGCAACGCGGAGCCGTGGTGTGAAGGACAGAGCCTGCAACCCGATGGCCGCGTCGACAGTTCTGGCGCGGACAGTGATGCGCCCCGAAATCACGGCTGCGCCAGCTGCGTCTTCTCGCTAAGCGTGGGCGCTTCGCCAGGCGGCCGGGGTCTGACCGCTCCAGCTCCGAAACGCGCGGGTGAATGCACTTTGCTCGGAATAACCGAGGAGCCACGCAATTTCTGCGATCGAGACGCTCGGCTCGCGGAGGTATCCTCGGCTCAGCTCGTGTCGTGTCTCGGACACGAGGCCCGCGTATGCGAGGCCGAGTTCTTTGAGCCGCCGCTGCAGCGTCCGCTCTCCCATGCCCATCTGGCGCGCCACCGAGCGCATGCTCGGGTCGCCGCCGCGGAGCTCGCGATGCAAATGTGCCTTGAGCTGCGAGACCAGCGAGGGTTCTTCGGTGGGGCGTTGGGCCAACAGGTGGGCCGCGTGATCTTCGAGCACGGCGAAGAGCGCTGCGTCGGCGCCTCGGACGGGCAAGTCCCAAGTCGAGGCTGCGATCAGGAGTCGTGGCTCGGGTCGACCAAAGCGGATAGGGCAGCCGAAGATCCGTTCGTGCTCCGACGAGTCGGCCGGCTGATCGAATGTGAAGTCGACCGCTTGCAACGGCCAGGGGGCACCTGCACACGCCCGGCTGCGCAGCACGAGGGCCGCAAATGTGTACTCCTGCGCGGCCTGTGGAATCTCGCCGCCCGCCGAGTGCATTCGCAGCGAAACCGGATCTTGCACCTCGACCTCGAACCGACCCCGATCGTCGACGAGCGCAAAGTAGCGCGCGACTCGGGTCAAGCCTTCTCCTACAGTGGGCGCGTTCGCAGTGATGAAATCCAAGACCTTGTAGGCCCCAAAAGGCAGAGCCTCGGCTGCATGAAGGGCAAGGCTCGGGTCGTCGGCTTGTTCAAATGCGTGTCGCCACAGTGCGTCCGCTCTGTCCGCCGGGATCCTCGCGTTTGCATCGTAGAGCACCTGGTGTGTCAGCCCGGCCGCGCTCGAGATCGCTTCGGGATCGAGGCCGAGCTGCCGGCAAGCATCGAGGACCGCGCGGCTCGCAACTGAAAGCACCGTGGCGGTCACGCACTGACTGTAGCAGCGCGACCGCCCGCCAGTGATGCATCAGCTTCGACGTCGGATCGCGAGCCCGACCAAGGCAAGCCCCCCGAGCAGACACGTCAGCGGGAACCAGTCCCCGGCGCGGCCGTAGACGGTCTGCACGCCGTGCCGAGGAAGCCTGACCAGGAGCACGTGATCGTCATCGTCCCAGTGACTGCTCCAGCCGCGGATCCTGCCCCAGGGGTCGATCCCCGCGGACAAGCCGAACCGAGTGGAGCGCAATATGGAGTGTCCACTCTCAATCGCTCGGACGGCGGCCATATGCGTGTGGATGGGGTCGATGCCTCGCCAGTCCGACGACGGAAGCGCGACGAGGTCGGCGTGATGCTGTGCGTTCGCCAGCGCCAGCCGCGGAAAGTCGTAGTCGAAGCAGATCGCGCCGCCGACCGATCCCTGCCCAGCGTCTTCCACAAGGGGCATAGGACCTTCGCCCTTGACGGCCGGTTCCCCGGGGACCGGTTCGTGCTTGAGGTACCTATGGTCGATCGAGCCGTCCGGGCGGAAGAAGACGTACTTGTTCTCATACAGCAGCGGCTCGGTTTGCAGAGGCACGACGTAGGCGGCGACGAGGTCAATCCGCAGGCGCTGGGCGAGGGTACCGAGGCGCTCGAGCCAAGCCGGCTCGTCGCTGGGGTACACCATCGCCGCGGCCTCGTTCCAGACGACGAGGGTTGCGCCAGCCGCAGCTGCGCGCTCGGTCCGAGCGACCAATCCTCGTTCGACCTCCGCCAAGCGGTCGCGGTCAGGCAGCCCAGGGGTGGCGCCGACCATCGAGTCGGTCCCTACCGCTGCGACGAGCCGTGTCGGCGTGGCTGCGCTGGAACTCAAGGCGAGTCGTGCTTGCCCAAACGCGACCGTCGCGACCAGGGATGTCGCCACCAGACCCGCGCCGAGACGAAGGCTGGACCGCTCGCCGGAGAGTCCCCGCTCGAGGATCGCCGCCACCGCGTAGACCAGGAAGCTGACCCCGTGCACGCCCGTCACCGAGGCGAGCTGAAGCAGCGCGAGCTGGTCGAGCTGAGTATCCGCGGCAGAGCCCCAGACCCCGAACGGCAGCAGCCCATGCAACGACCACTCACCGAGAACCATGAATACTGGGAAGGCCAGCGACGCTGCATCCTCGCTGACCCTGCGGCGGATCCAACTCCATGCCAGATAGGGGACGCCGAGCGCAATGGTGAAGGCGAGTCCGAACCCGAGAGCCATCACCAGCGGGACCGGATCGGTCACGATCTTCGCAGTCGCGAGGGACCACGCAAGCAGCCCCACGCCGCCCAGTGCAGCGGTAGACCTCGTGCCGCGCGTGAGTCGAAGATAGTGAAGCCACGGCACGGGCGCGACCCAGGCGAAGACGCCCAGGCCGAAGCGCATTTGCGACATGATGAGCACAATTGCGCCGAGCCCCAGCCAGGCCCACGGATGACGATCGAGACGGTGAAACACGCTCAGAGGCTACTCAGAGCGAACTGGGCTGGCTTGACGTCGCGCGACAGTCCTTGGACACGTCGCGACAAGGCTGCCCGTTCCTCGGGCCAGGCGAGGCTGCCGCGACGGGCCCTTGGAGGTCACCGGCAACCTCAGTGCGCGCCACCGATGCTTGCGACTGCTCGCGATAGCTCTGTTCAGCGTTGCGCTTCATCGCCGTCATCGAGTGGACCATGAATGCGCGGAACTTGCCCTCCACGAAGCGGGGAAGGAACCAGGACGCGGGCCAGCCTTTGGCTTGGAACGCGTACGTCCACTCCACCCGTGTTTTGCCATCCACCGGCACAAAGCGGAACTCGCCCACGCCGTAGCGAACGTGCCGCGCCGCGCTGCTGGTGTAGTTCCAGACCACGTAGCGAAAACGCTCGGGGAGGTTCGACTCTAAGATCTGTTCAAGGGCCGTGCTCCCGTCTTTGACCTCGACGCGACGGCGTGCCCCAACCCCGCCCCAGCCTTCACTGAGCGGGACCGTGTTTGTTACGCCCGGAACATCTGCAGTGCCCGGCAACGCTTCCGACAAGGGCATCGCAATGAACCACTTCGACGCGAACTCAATCGGGATCTCAAACGTGTCCGTTACGGTGGTCGCCGTCAGCTCGGAAGGGCCCGCGATGTGGGGCGGCGGCGTTGTGCTGTGGAGCTGATCGCGTTCGGTCGGCGCCGTCCCCGGTGCATAGCCGACCGCCACCGTCGTCCTGCACGCGCCGAGCAGTCCACACGCCGACACGAGGGCGGCCAGACCCAATGTTGCCGTTTTCGTCATCAAACCACGGTAGGCGTCTTCTTGCAGACCCGCGGAACGGGGTTCGAAAACTCCCGTAGGATCGGGACGCGTGAACAAGGGTCACAAACCAGGCGGTCGTCCAGGGCGCGTTGGGCTGGACGAGATCATTGACGCTGCACTGGCCATTGGCCTGGACCAAGTCAGCATGAGAGCGGTGGCGCGGCGGCTCGGCGTTGGCGCCTCGACGCTGTACTACCACGTTGAATCCGTAGAGCAGTTGCGCGCATTGACAGGCTACCGCTTGCTCGAACGCCTCAAGCTGGAACTTGACCCGACGGACTGGGAACGCACGGTCACCACAGCCGCCCGAGCACTGCGGGCACTGCTCGAACGGGCGCCGGGTTTGGCGGAAACCGCGATCTCTGATCCGAATTGGGGCGACCCAACATTGAGGCTCAACGAACAGGCATGCCGGCTTCTGGCCGACGCGGGCTTCTCCCCGGCTGACGCGTGGCTTGGAACACGTGCCGTCGCCGACTTCGTGGAGGCGTTTGTCATCCGCGCCCGCGCACACGCCTCGGCGGGCCACAGCGACCTCGACACAGCGGGCCGTAGCAATCGCGACTACCCGAACATGTCTGCCGCCAGTGCTGCGCTGGGTGACGCTGCACCCGAGCGTCGGTTTGAGTTCGGCCTTGACTGTCTGTTACGCGGGCTACGTTCACTCCGAGCGGGCGACAACTGAACCCGCGCGCGCGGTATCGGAAATCAGGCGGCCTGAACTCGCCCGGCCATGGGAGTTGGAGACCATAGGTCGCGATGCCCTTCATATCCGGAGACGACGGCACTGGCAGCCAGGAAGATCTCGTCGAGGCCCACCGATACGTGGATACTTGGTCCAAGCAGTTCAACAGTCTCACCTCAGCGGGTATCGTCCACCGGTGCTGTCCCGAACGTTGCTCGCGTTGACGGTGTGCCTGGCCGCGGCGTGTCGGGACCAGCCGGACGCACTCTCGGGCGCGCCCGCCCCGGCAGCGACGGCATCACTGGCCGCGCGGGTGGACCTCGGTCGACCGTTGTCGCCGGCCGCCCCGCAGGAGCCGCACAAGCAGGCTGCGCCAATCTACGACGGGTCCGAGAAAACCGTGATGCTCGACCCCTCTGGGTGTGCGCCCGTCGTCTTCGAATTTACACCACCACAAGGATTCGACTTCGACGCGAAGTCAAATGCGGCAAAGTGGTCGAGGGCTCACGGCCCGCGAACTCCGCTGGCCATCCAGACCGAGAAAGCCTGGCTGGACTTCATCGAACTCGATGGGTATTGCGCCGACCGGCGCGACGCGGC
>JAESSZ010000130.1 GCA_016763875.1 Nannocystaceae bacterium | reverse complement strand
TCCGGTTCAGCTCGTCCGGTTCAGCTCGTCCGGTTCAGCTCGTCCGGTTCAGCTCGTCCGGCTCAGCTCGTCTCGGGGACGGCGATTGTGACCTGCACCGAACTCGGCCCGCTGCAGAAGCGAACGACACACGCTGCGGGAGCACTCGGGTCGAGACGCTCGACCTCCACGCCAGCGATAATCGCCCTGCGGTAGGCGGTCCGCTCGGGGAGCAACGCGACTCGGAAGCCAGGCGTAACCGCGAGGCACAACACTTCCTTGGGGTTGAGGAACGTCCCTGTCAGGCGGACGAGCGCGAGGCCGTTGGGCTGGCTGATGCGGCCAATGAACGTGGCGGTTTCTAGGGACGGGGACTGTGGGAGAACGCCGTTGGCAGCGGGTTCGCGGGTGACGGAGAGGACCGGGTATTCGTCGGTCTGGTAGCGGGGTTCGGTAGTGCCGTCGTGTATCAACGGTCCCCGATGTAGCAAGCCCGCCGCCAGCTTCCCGACGCCACAGAATCGTGTGATTTTAGCCAGTTACAGGCGGGCATGTAGGACATGCACCCCGGAAGCTCACGTCGCCTTGGTGGCAACTGTTTTGGCCGGTACGCCGCGCTCCCACTTCGAATTGGGGGCCTTGGTCCGACGCACTTCAAACACCTCGATCGGTTCCCGCTTCCCTTTCACCACCACCGGATCCAAGGGGATGCACTCGACGGTCACCAGATCTTTGGTCGCGCTGGCGATGGCCGAGGACACCACCACTTGGCCGCCCGCAGCAATGGAGCACAGGCGCGCCCCAAGGTTGACAGCATCGCCGATGACCGTGAAGTCCATGCGGTTGCGCGCGCCCATGGCACCGAAGACCACGTCGCCAGCGTTGATTCCAATTCCGACCTGAAGTCGCGTGGTGCCTTCCGGCAGGGCTGCGTTGACGCGCTCTACGGCCGCGAGCATCTCGACCGCGCACTCGACGGCACGCGCCTCCATGCCTTCGCCGTGAAAGTGCGCCATGAGTTCGTCACCGACGAACTTGTCGATGTCGCCACCGTGACTGTCGACGACCTCGGCCTGCGCATCGAGGTAGCGGTTGAGCATCGCCACGACCTCTTCGGGCACAACCGTCTCGGAGTAGGCGGTGAACCCCCGAATATCGGAGAAAAGCACGGTCATCACGTCGCGGTGCCCGGTGCGACGAACCACCGATTCGGCCGCGTCGACAGATCCCAGCGTTGCCTTGCTGACGAACTTGGACAGCTCGATCTTCTTGCGAATCTCGCCGATCATGTGATTGAGACGCTGCCCCAGGCGCCCAATCTCGTCGTTTGAGCGGACCGAAACCCGGGCGTCCAGACGGCCATTGGCGACCTCGTCTGCCACTGCCCCCATCGCAGCGACCGGCCGCACCACGAGCGCACGCAATCCGAAGTACAGAAGGACTAGCGTGAGGACGATGGTCGCAACCGCAAATACGAGCCCCGTGACCACCAGACGCCGACGACTGGCGGCAGACTCACTGGTATCGATGATGACCTCGATGGCGCCCCGCACGTCGTGGTCGTTGCCATGGCACTGAATGCACTCGGCATCGTTGGTCAGCGGCGCCACAAAAACGAATCGCTCGATCCCCTCGCCGTGTTCCAACACGCTCCCGGCCTCACCGCTGCCGAGGGCGGCGGCAACCGCTGGTGGGGCCTCGGCGGCCGAAAACGCGTCACGAAAGAGCCGGCCTTCCCCGTCGTGCAGCGTTAGGGAAGACACCGCTCCGGTTGCGGCCACTTCGTCCAGGAATCGGATGATCATGCGGCCGAGACCGGAGAGCATCACGTGCCTGAGCGAGACATCGGTGGCGGTCACCACCGCCATCCGCGGCGCTTCGAGCTGAAGCGCCACGCGTGTCACCAGTGCGCCACGCCAAGCGTCATCCGCTTCGTGGCACGCATGACAGCGTGCGTCGTTGGCCAGAGGCAGTACCCGAAGCCGCCCGCTGTCTGTCGTCACCGTCCGCGACTGACCATCGCGGTAGACCGACGCCAGCACGTTCTCGTCGAGTTTGACCGCTGCTCCAAACGCGACATCCCCCTCGAGACCGAGCACCGACACCCCACCGATGCCGTCAACGCGCCGCGCCAACTCCTCGAAGTACGCGTCGAGGAGGTCCTCCTTCTCGGCTGTCATGATCTGAACGAATGCGGACTCCGAGATCCGGTTGAGCACATCCAGCGTCGCATCACCGCCGTCTAAGACCACGCGTGCACCGTCGGTCCCTAGCGTCAGCACCCCGCGAAGGTCCCCTTGTGCGTGACACCCCCGACAGCGTTTCTCGTTCTCGATGGGAATCGCTTCCGTCTGGGCGCTGGGGTGCCGACTCCGACCATCGGCGAGCACCTCGCGAACATGGGCGGCAAGCGCATCCGGTGGCGGCGCCGGACCCAACTCCCCAAAGACCTCCTCGCCGTTGGGCCCGTAGATGTGCAACTCGGCGGTTGATAGTCGCTCCCGCGCGTCACGGATCATCGTGCGGGCCGTGATTCCGTTGCCGGAGAGCATGGCGGTGCGCACCCCCGCCGCCAGCCCCTGCGCGACATTCTCGGCCGCAGCGTGGCCGCTCCGCTCCATCTCCGTCAGCTGCAGTTGGGCGTTGAGCGCCGCCGGAATGCCGAACCCAAGCAGCAGCGTCGCCACAAGGACGACGGCAATCTTGACCACGAGACGGTCGCGAACAAGCGTCCACATCCCGCCGTATCGTACGCGCAACGCTGGCGTGACGAAACGAGGGAGGGGAATTTTCGCCAGGTGAGCGCGTGGCTCGCGGCGGTATCGGGGCGGTAAGGGGTTGTTGCGGCGCGATCGCGATGAATGACCGCTGCTTGCAAATCCGAAGGCAGACCAGCTGCGGGTCTCAGCCCTCGAATATGTCTTCGACCGCCGCGACAGTGACCGCGAGTTTCAGCCAGTGGTCGAGCTGCTCCACGTCGACGCACGCTTCGATTCGCCGTTGCTCTGCTTCGTCGACGTGAAGTCCGCGGGCGCCGAAAACGAGCAGAACAGAGCCCGCCTTGGCCTCGGCGGCTCCCTTCACGATGCCCCTGGCTTCACCCTTCACGATGCCTCTGGCCTCGCCCTTCACGAGGCCAGAGGCCTCGCCCTTCACGATGCCTCTGGCCTCGCCCGCGGCGGACAGCTGCTCTTCGATGGTCATGGTGAGTCTCTCGGTGGCCGGGGCCAGTCCCTTAAGACTGTCACGAAACTGGTCCAGATGCATATCGTCCGAAACGGCGGCGATGTACCGAAGTAGGCGCAAGCATCCCGTCCTCCGAGCTCGCGCACACCTGGTGCGAACAGGTCCGAAAAGCGTGTCGGCGACGACCATCCGCCTGCCACCTGAGCCAACAGGGCTGGGACCACCAATGGCAGGTACTCGCCGGGCTGCGCTTTGCGATACCGGTCCCAAATACGCGTCTTATACGTCAGCATGCGCAGCGCCATGCTTCCTCGTGAGGGCTCCATGCTCTTGTCGAGCAAAGGTCGAGCCGGCGCTGAAAGTCGTCTCGATTGTTGATCTCCGGTCCGAGCAACCCAGCCATCACATTGCTCTGATCTCGTGCGACACCCGTTCGAGATCGCTAGAACCGCCAGGACCGGGCCAGCACTCCAGTACCTCGACGACATCGCGATGGCGCCGTTTTGCGTGCATGATTGCCTGCACACGCAAATGGCCCGGCACCGCGAACGTTGCGCTCGAAGGGGCGAAGGTTTTGATCGACCACGCCGTCGACGGTGACGAGCGTCCGCTGCTCCGTTTTCCAAGCAACGTGCAGGGATGCGAAGTGCATCGAGCTTTGACTGACGCCGCGCTCCTGCGCCTACGGTTCGTAGTTGGCCTTCTTTTCAGGCAATCCCCGAACCTCACGCACATCTTTGCCTGAGAGATCAGCGAGCTGTGAAAACCCGCATCACCCTTCTGCTCGCCATCTCTGCCGACGAGGCCGTCGAGCGCATTCGCTCGCTGCCGGAGATCAAGAACAAGACGTACCTGATGGAGCGCACCAAGCGAGGGGTGCTGATCTGGCGACGCAGAAACGAGCCAACTTTCGAGGAGTACGAACTCACTCGCATCGAGTTGCGGGTCACGGTCTCGAAAGAACGGAAGGGCACGAAGGTGGTCGCCACGACCGTGCAGCGACCGAGGCTGAAGGGTATTGCGTCTGCGACAGCCGGGGCGCTGGCACATGCGGGTGGGAACTTTCTGTTCGATCTCTTCAACGCCAGGGATAGTCTGGCTCGGTGGCGAAACGAGAAAAGTGAGTTGCTCAATCTTGTGTCGCGGGCATTGATGCCGGTGAGCGTGCGTGACGACGAAACAGGACCCTACAGAGAGTGAGCATCAGGGACACTGGCGGCATTGCGCCATGAAGACGAGCGTGAGCCCTGGCCCACACCGGACAAGGCTGCCGACGACTAGAGGAATGTCAGAGGCGATCCGAATGGGCGATTTCGCCTGGCGGAGCTTGGGCGGATCGCGTGCAATGACGCCAGACGAGCGAAGAGTCGCGCACACCGCACCGCTAAAGCATGAGCCGGCCCCAATCCTCCCCTGGCAGCGGGCGAGTACTCGCCCGCTCTGCGGCGCCTCGCGGACAAATGGTCCGCGGTTTCGGCCTAACGGAACTACGCGAAGTAGGTATTCATGATCATCCCGCTCAAGTCAGGGCGTCGCAACCGCTGCCGGGTCCGTCACGAAACGGGCGTGGTGCCGTGCGTCATCTCGGAAATCTGTCCTCGCCCGAAGGTAGTTGCCGGCCCGACCGAAACGTTCCCACGAAAATCGACCACGGCGGGGTTCGCTCCCCTGCTCCCCTAGACCCTGGGCTGCACATTCCTCGGGAACGTTGCCGGCCGGCCGGCAACTACCGCCGCAACCGGATGCCCCCGATGCGCCCCCTACATCGTCTCCTTCCGTCGCTCCTCCTGATCGCCCCTACCGCCTGTGACGACTCCGCTGCGCTCCCCGAGGCGGATCCCGACCCCGTCTTCCGTGCACTCACCACCGCCGAAGGCGAATACTTCGACGTCCAGACCCGGCCCCGCGAAGCGATCGGCACCGCCATGCGATCGACGGGCCACCTCATCGTCCGGCTCGAAGGACCCGCGGGCACCGGCCCGGCGAACCCTCCGACGGAAGACGACATCTCGGGCACCTGCGGGGTGACGTTTGTGTCGCCAAGCATCGCGGTCACGGCCGGCCATTGTCTGCCAGGTTTGTCCGAGTTCGATGAGGTCGAGGTTCGGACGCCGCGGGTCGTGGCCGGGTTCACACCCGATCCGAGTATCACCGGAACATTCCCCTCGTACAATCACACCGATGCCGACGGGCACTTCTACGATCGGTACATCTGCAAAGTGCGGTCGCGGTGCTACTCGCTAACTCCGCCGATCAACTGTGACATCACGGCCGAGGATATTTCCGTGCCGCTGTCGACATCGGCGCTCGACATCGGGATCCTCGAGTGCGACGCCCTCGACGGCGCGCGCCATGACTACGTCAACGTGGCCCCCTCGGTCGCAAACTCCGACGGGGTTGCGCTTCCTTGGTATCACGAGTTGTACGAGCCGCCCGTGACCGAGCCATCGGCCTCGGACTTCGACGCGCACTACGTCCAAAAGGGGTCATACGCCTCCAACTATCATTACCTTGGCGCGGGAGAGCGCCATCAGATGCTCCCGTTGCTGTCGACCGACTACTACGGCGATCGGTGGAAGGTTGTTTCCCCACCGAGCGGCGTCGTGGTCCGCACCAACCTGCGGGGCTGCCATGGCACCTCGGGCAGCGGCGTGATGCGCAAGAACGACGAACTCAATCCCGAGCTCATTGGACCCGTCACGACCTCGGGTGGTTCGATCTACGGCCTGCTGTGTCACGTCGCCGGGGCCGACTCCGACAGCTTGGCCACGATCAGCACGATGCACCCGGAGGTCACGCAGTACTTCGTCGACAAGTACGTCCCGCCCAGCTGCTCCGATCCGGGCTCTTTCTCGCACCGTCTGGTGTACTGGCTGTTGTGCGACCGTTCCAGGGTCGACCTTCAGTATGACGAGCTGTGGCGGTACCGGCCGGGAGTCTGTCCGTGGTGCACCGCGTTTTCACGCCTCGATCTTGTGACCACGCAGGCGATCCGTTTTTCCTCGATCGCACCCACGAGTCTGGCGCTGCGGCCCAGCGAGATGGGGCAGCGATATCGGGCGTCGGTGCGCGTATGGTCCAACGACTTTCCTTCGACTGTGGAGTTGCGTATGGGCAGCACCGTCGTTGCCAAGCACACCTTCACTGGACAGGACGAAGATTGGGTGGGCAACTACGCGTCCAAGGTGCTGTCGGCGAGCTTCGTCGCTGATGGCGCGACCGACGGCCCGATCACGATCGCCACCACCCAGGGCAGCGCGGCCAAGGAGCTTTCGGTCAGTCAGGTCTTGCTGGTCCCCGACGGGGATCTGGACGCGTTCGACACCATGCATCGCCGCATGAGCTACGGACTGCTCGACGTTCAGAACCTCAGCGGGGATGCCCGTGCCGTTACGTTCACGGCGTCCCAGACTGGTGGGTTTGCGGCCACTTTGGAGCCGGGGCAGCGGTTGGTCGCCACCGGCCTCGCGCTGACGCCCGATCGTTCCTGGTTTCTCGCCCTGTCCGGGGATCCGGCCAACCTGACCTGTGGCCTGATGTTCGCAGATGGCTCCGAAACCCAGGTCCCGTGCGCGACCAATGACGACGGGGTGACGCTCGACGGCTCCGGGGAGGACGCTCCCATCGCGTTGTTCGTCGAGACCGATGGCAACGCGGCACCAGTCACCGCGCTCTCGAACATTCTCGTCAAAGAGGTGCCCTCGTGCGTGTCCGCCCACCCCACGTGCGACACAGGCGTCGCCCTCGAGGCCGGGTGCGATCCATGCGTCACGGCCATCTGCAATGCAGACGCGTACTGCTGCAACAACGCGTGGGATTCGGTCTGCGTCGGAGAGGTGCTGTCGGTATGCGCCCAAGTGCAGT
>JAESSZ010000129.1 GCA_016763875.1 Nannocystaceae bacterium | reverse complement strand
CGCCGCTGGCCAATGCTCGCGGAAGCACGGAACTCAACCTCGGCTTGGCGGACGTGACCACGTTTATCGGTATTGGCGGCATCGTGCTCGCGACCTTCACCTGGGCATTGGGGCGCGCTGCGCTCGTTCCCTTGAAGGACCCGCGGCTCGAAGAGTCGATTAACTTCGAGAACTTCTAGGCACACCAACGTTAGGAACGGAGCCTCCGATGAGCCACGACGATCACGCACACGAACAAGGCGGCCACGAAATCGACAAGATGCCGAATGCCAGGTTGTTCAACCTGCTGTTTGGCTTGTCGGCCCTGACGCTGCTGGCTTGTTTCGGCGTCATCCAGCTATTCAACCTCCAAGTGCGCGGGGTCGAGGACGAGCGCAACCTTCGCGGCTCGTTCCGCCTGATGGAGTATCAGGCGGAGCAGGCGGCCCATCGTACGAGCTTCGCCCGTGTACTCATCGCCGATGACGATGGCTTGAGTGTTTCTCCGGCGGCGGGCAAGGGGCCCGTGGGCAGGGGGACGCACAACTCGGTCGTCAATCGTATGCCGCTCGAGGACGCCAGGGCTCTTGTTCTCAAGGACCCAAAAGCCTTCCGCGCCAAGCGGGCGTATCGAGGGTGGAAGAACCCCGATCCTGCGCTTGCGGACAAGGAAGGGGCGACGCCGGCCGCCGCTGCTCGTAAACCCGCTGGGAAGGCTCCCAAGAAGCGACCACCGTCGCGTGCTGCTGCTGCAAAACCAGGCGCAGGGCCTGCGCGCGCGCTCCCCAGCAAGCGTCCGCAGCCGACACGTGCCGCAAAGCCTCAGTAGTCTTCTGGACGCATCAACGTACACCCGTCTCCCGATGAACTCGTTCCCGCATATCGCAGTCAGCCACGCCCGTTGGGTGGGGTGGCTCGCGTGCGCCGTGTTGGGTTGCGTGCTTTCGATCCTGAGTCCCTCGGCGTCAGCCTTTGAGCCGCAGGGCCGTATGCAGCAACCGCTGTCGCCAGAGATGTTGGCGATCAGCGTCAACGAGAATCGCGGACAACCCATCGGTCGCGGACTCAAGTTCCGCGATCACACGGGCAAAGTCGTCTCGCTTGGCGAGTACTTCGACGGCGAACGGCCAGTCATCATTACGCTCAACTATTATCGCTGCCGCGTGGTGTGCAGCGTGCAGCTCAATGAGTTGGCGGACGCGTTGGCGAAACTGCCGTGGACACCGGGAGACGAGAACTTTCGGGTCGTCACGATCAGCGTTGACCCGAAGGAAGGCCCACAAGCCGCCGCCAAGAAGCGTCGCACCATCTTGAACTCGCTCGACAGGGGCGAGGATGTCGGCTGGGCGTTCCTGACCGGTGACGAACTTGAGATTCGTGCGCTCGCAGCTCAGTTGGGCATTGGCTACAACTACGATGCCGAGCAGGACCAGTATGCCCACCCGGCCGTGGCGAACTTCATCACGGGCGACGGGCGCATCGCCCAGTACATCTACGGACTGACCTTTGACCCTCTCGACCTACGTCTTGGCATTATCGAGGCTGGCGAGGGGAAAATCGGCGGAGCGGTTGAGCAGATTCTGCTCAGTTGTTTCGCCTACGACCATACGATTGGACGCTACGGACCATGGGCCTTCGGGATCATGCGGGTGGGTGGCGTGTTGATCGTATTCGTGCTCGGCGGGTTTCTCGCCGTTTTGTGGCGCCTGGAACGGCGCAGTAGCAAGCGGCACGCCAGTGCCGAGTCCGGCGGTGTCTCACCGTCGGCGACAACCACCGGGGAGGCTCTATGATCCTCAGCATGTTTATGGGTCCGCCCACCGAGGCGGCACAAGAAGTAGCCAAAAACACCGAGACCGTGGCCACAGTCGAGCCGCCCTGGGAAACCCTGCATTCGTGGGCACCGCTGCCAGAGGCATCGACGTTCGCCCCGGGTACAGAGACCCTGTACATGTTCATCGTTTGGCTCTCGACGTTCTTCTTCGTCGTGGTCATGGGGGCGATGTTTTGGTTCATGTATCGCCACCGTCGCCGCGGCGACGACGACAAGACGAGCTCGATCACCCACAACGGCAAGATCGAGTTCTTGTGGAGCGCGATTCCTGCGGTTCTGCTGTTGGTGGTCTTCGTCTGGGGTGAGTTGGACTTCATTAAGCAGTCCGTGCTCCCGCCCGACGCGATCGACATCCGCATTACGGGTCGGCAATGGAGTTGGACGGTCGAGTATCCGGACTACCCTGGCGTCTCGTTCACCTCGAGCACCGAGACTCCGGAAGTTGTCATGATGGTGCCCAAGGGGCGCCCGGTTCGGTTGACGATGACGTCCACGGACGTCATCCACTCGTTTTTCGTGCCCGTGTTCCGTGTGAAGCGGGACGTGGTCCCCGGTCGGTATACGAACCTCTGGTTCGAGGCGACACAGGTCGGCGAGTACAACATGTACTGCACCGAGTACTGCGGTGAGCAGCACTCGAAGATGACCGGCGTGGTGAAGGTTCTTGAGCCCGAGCTGTTCGAGGCCGCATTACTCGAGGCCGGTAAACTCGAGCGCGGCGACGGCGAAGAGGACAAGGTCTACGGCGCGCGCATCTACAAGCGACGCGGTTGCGACGCTTGCCACTCGACGGACGGACTCGCGAAGACCGGACCCACCTGGAAAGGCCTGTGGGGTCGGACCGAAACCATGAAAGATGGAAGCACGGTCACGATCGACGGTGCTGCGGGGGAGAACTACATTAGCGAGTCCATCCTCGATCCCAACGCCAAGATCGTCAGCGGCTTTGGTGGTGCACAAATGCCTTCGTTCCGGGGCCAGTTGTCGGATGAGCAGATCAAGGCGCTAATCGCGTACATGAAAACGCTCTAGTAGGAGCCAGACCGATGGCAAACGATAAGGAAAAATCCAAGAGCGAGGGCGAGCCGACGGAGTCCAAAGTGGACACCTCGCGTCCGCGTGAGCCAAGTTTCTACGAAGCCCAAAAGGGGTGGAAATCGTGGGCGTTCACGCTCGATCATAAGCGACTCGGGGTGATGTACCTGCTGTCGACGATGATCTTCTTCTTCATCGCCGGTATGTCGGCGATCCTCTTCCGGACCGAACTGCTGACGCCGCAGGGGGATTTCCTGCCTTGGCTCAACCAGCAACTCGCCGGGATGATGGGCCAGCCGATCTCGATCGAGGAAGCGGCTGCGCAGAGCGGAACGACCTACAACAAGCTCTTTACAGTGCACGGCGCGGTGATGGTCTTTCTGGTCATCATCCCGTCGGTACCGGGCGCGCTGGGCAACTTCTTGTTGCCCTTGATGCTGGGTGCCAAGGACGTCGCGTTCCCGCGGCTGAACTTGGCGTCGTTTTGGATCTACTCGCTCGGCGCGATTTTCTTCCTTTACACCCTGTTCATGGGCGGCCTGGATACCGGGTGGACGTTCTACACCCCGTACTCGACCAACACGGGCACGGCAGTCATCAGCGCCACCGCGGGTGCGTTCATCCTCGGGTTCTCATCGATCCTCACCGGGATCAACTTCATGGTGACGATCCACAAGATGCGCGCGCCAGGCATGACCTGGTACCGCATGCCGCTGTTTGTGTGGGCTATCTACGCCACCGCGGTCATTCAGGTGCTCGCGACGCCAGTCCTGGCGATCACGCTGCTGCTGTTGATGGTGGAGAGGACGCTGGGTATTGGCATCTTCGACCCGGCAATGGGCGGGGACCCGGTGCTGTTCCAGCACTTCTTCTGGTTCTACAGCCACCCTGCGGTCTACATCATGATTCTGCCGGGCTTCGGTATCGAGTCTGAGCTCATCGCGGTCCATTCGCGCAAGCACATCTTCGGCTACAAGGCGATTGCGCTGTCGTCGGTGGCCATCGCGATTATCTCGTTCGTCGTGTGGGGTCACCACATGTTCGTCTCGGGGCAATCGGAGCTCGCCGGGATCGTGTTCTCGTTCTTGACCTTTGCAGTTGCGGTGCCCACGGCCATCAAGGTCTTTTCGTGGGTCGCAACGCTGTACAAGGGCAGCATCGCGTTCAACACGCCGATGCTGTACGGGCTGATGTTCCTGTTCACGTTCACCATCGGTGGACTGACTGGAGTGTTCCTGGGCACGCTGTCGGTTGACGTGCACTTGCACGACACCTACTTCGTCGTCGCGCACTTCCACTACGTCATGATGGGCGGCACGATCATCGCCTTCATCGGCGGTATCCATCACTGGTGGCCGAAGATGTTCGGCAAGATGTACCACGAGGGATCGGCCAAGATCGGCGCCCTGCTGGTCTTCGTTGGGTTCAACACCACGTTCTTCAACCAGTTCGTGATGGGCGGCCAGGGCATGCCACGCCGCTACTACACCTACGTGCCGCAGTTCCAAGAGCAGCACGTGTTGTCGACGATCGGTGCGTACATTTTGGCCGTCGGTCTGCTGTGGACGGCGACGTACCTGTTGTACTCGCTGCGCAAATCCAACGACGCACCCGTGGCCGACAATCCTTGGGGCGGCGCGTCACTGGAGTGGCAGACGCAGAGCCCACCCATTGAGCACAACTTCCACGATACGCCCCGAGTGACGACGGGCCCGTACAACTTCCCGCAGATCGATCGCACTGGCGAGGTCGACGGGCATTAGTCCGTAGGAACCCTGACGATGAGTAGTCACGACGCGAAAGCCATGCGCCCGGGGGCAATCGACCCGCCGATGCCTCTGGCGCATCACTTTGATACCCCTGGCCAGCAGGCGGGCTCCGCCAAGTTCGGGATGTGGGTCTTCCTCGCGACCGAGATCTTGATGTTCTCGGGGCTCTTCCTCGCCTACTTCGTCGTTCGGATGCTGTATCCGGAGATGGTCTTGTCGTCGCACGAGTTGCTCGACAAGACGATGGGTGGCGTGAACACGGTCGTCCTGCTGACATCGTCGTTCACGATGGCGATGGCAGTGCGTGCCGCTCAGTTGGGCGATCAGAAGGGGGTGGTCAGGAACATCATCCTGACGATTCTCTTCGCGTTCGTCTTCATGGGCGTGAAGTACGTCGAGTACACGGGCAAGTTTGCCCACGGGATTTTCCCGGGGAAGTACTTCGACTACGTGGCGGCCGGCGAGTACGCGCGAGAGCACGGGCATGTGTTGGCCGGCAAGCCGCACATCTTCTTCGGCCTGTACTTCGTCATGACCGGACTGCACGGTGTGCACGTCTTGGCCGGCATTGGCGTGCTGACGTGGGTGCTTTTGCGTGCCCGCAAGGGCGAGTTCGGCCCGCGATACTACGCACCTGTCGAGAACGTTGGGCTGTACTGGCACATCGTCGACCTGGTGTGGATCTTCCTTTTCCCCCTGCTTTACCTCGTGCGTTGAGGGCTGGAGACGACCATGGTTGACGCCCACAAAATTGAAGACGATCTAGTTTTCCTCAACGGCGAAGCGTTAGGTCCCGAGGAGGCAGTCGAGATCCAAGAGCACGTCTCGCCGCTCTCGCTGTACTACAAGGTGCTCAGTGCGCTCTTCGTACTGACCGGCCTGACCTATGCGGTTTCGTACCTGGACCTGGGCGAACTTGGCCTGCCTGTGGCCATGTTCGTCGCGGTCATCAAGGTCTCGCTGGTGTGCACGTACTTCATGCACCTCAAGCACGACGACCGTTATCACGTGTTTGTGTTCCTCTCGACGCTGCTGTTTGTCGGGATCTTCTTTACGTTCATCTTGTTCGACCTCAGCTCGCGCGACCGCCTCAGCGACGAGCAGGGGACGTTCTTCCAGCAACGTATGGATCCGGACAAGGGCATGCCGTCCAGGCAACCTGGCTTTGGGCCGGGCTTGACCCCGGCGCTTCCTCCGGGAGCGGCACCGGCGGCGACAGTCGCTCCGGAAGCGACGGCGGAACCCGCGGCCGAAGACAAAGCGGAACACGACGCGGGCGCACACTAGCCACCGTCGACACGAGCCCTCGCGCGCGCGGTCGTGACGCGCGTGCGGAGGCAGGTTGTCTGTGGCAAACTGCTATCGGCGAGTTCGTGGATCTTGTTCAAATTCGGCGGCCCAGGGCCGTTGCGGTGCCCACGGCGCCGCTGGTGTTGGCCGATCGACTTGGCCGGCGCGTGCATTACTTGCGGGTGTCGCTGACCGACCGCTGCAACTATCGCTGCACGTACTGCATGCCGGACGGGCGCGTGACCTACGACCCGAGGTCGTCGGTGCTCACACTTGAGGAGATTGTCCGCATCGTCGCGGAGTTTGCCCGTGCGGGGGTCTCCCGGGTGCGGCTCACTGGAGGCGAACCCACGCTGCGCCGCGGCATCGTATCGCTGGTTTCCGAGTTGTCGGCGCTGCTCGTCGGTGATGGTCCGCAGCGGCTGTCGGTCACGCTCACCACCAACGGCGAGCGTCTCGCCGACGTTGCCGCGCCACTTGCCGCGGCCGGACTCGACGGCATCACGGTCAGTCTTGATACGCTGGATCCGGAGCGATTCACTGCGATCACGCGGCGCGGTAATCTCGATCGCGTCGTGGCGGGGATCGCAGCCGCGCGGGCGGCCGGCCTGCGACCGATCAAACTGAACACCGTCGCGCTGCGAGGGTTCAACGACGGCGAACTTGCGCAGATCGCCGCGTTCGCGTGGGACAACGAGGTCGTCCCACGCTTCATCGAGTTGATGCCCATGTCGTCG
>JAESSZ010000011.1 GCA_016763875.1 Nannocystaceae bacterium | reverse complement strand
TGCGCGTGCAGTCGTGCGCCGCTCACCTCTACGCCCGGGCCGTCTGGGTCGGCGTTTGTGTTGATGAGCATGCGGTGGAGGAACACGGTCGCGCTGTCCTCGATGCGTAGGTTTGGGTTCGCCCCCGCACCACCGATTGTCTGCACCCAACCCGGCGTTTCGCCGTCGGCTGCCAGGAATACGATGGCCTTGCCGCCGTCGACCGTGACTTGTTCGTCGTAATTCCCCGACCAGTTGTGAACGATGAACACACCCTCTGCGTCATCATCCACCGCGTCCACCGCCGCGCTCAGGCTCGCAAAGTCCCGCGCGCCGTCGCCGTCGATATGCACGACCGATGCAACGTCAAAGCACGCGCCGTCGTCGGGGTCGTCAGCGCCCGCAATCAAACTCGGAATGTGACACGCGGAGTCCGGGCACTGCTCGTGCTGCGTGCACCCGATGCACGTCTCGGCGTCCGTGTCGCACAGCGGCGTGATTCCTTCGCAGGCCGTGCCGTTGCTCGACGTGCAGGCAACACAGGTCCCCTCGTCACTGCACGCGGGTGTCAGCACATCCGCAGCTGCGCACGCGGCATCGCCCTCCTCTGCCGTTGGCGCCTCACTGCACGCTACGCACAGGCCTTCGTTGCTGCAGTACGGCTCGCTGGCGTCCATGCAGTCCTCAAGGCCAACGCACGGCATCGGGCCCGTTGTGCTTGAGCCGGTTTCCGTTTCTCCGGTGCCGCTTGTGTCCGTCGTGCCCGTGTCGTCTTCCGTATCGCCCAGCTCGTCGCTGCCGGTCACCTCGTCGGTGGTTGACCCCGTGACGTCTTCGCAGCTGGGGTCGTTGAGGACGGTAAGCGGCTCGTCGTCTATGGACGTTGCACCGCCACACTTGGCGTAGCATGCGTCTTGTGGTTGCTCGACCACGCAGCCATCGGGAGGTGGAGGGTCGACGCACTCGCGGCTGCCCCAATTGCAGAAGGGGAGCGAGCCGTCGGGGTGCTGCTCGGCGCACCAGTCGTCACCTTCGCGGTTCGCACAGTGGTTGGCGGTTAGCACGGTCGTGACGTCTGCACAGGAAACTGCGATGCCAGCCGTGAGTCCGAGGACCGGAAGGATGAGATGTTGGCGGTACAGCAGCATCGCTAGAACTTTCCTTGTAGTTGAAGGCCAACAAACGTTGGGCTTGTTGCCGGGCGAATACTTGCCTGGCGCTTCTTCTTTTGGCGGCGTACGTCAAGAACTACGGCGACAACGCCACCGACAAACATCAGGCCTCCGCCGATCGCCAGCACGGTGCCTCGCGTCGTGAACGTCTTCTCGGTGCCTGTTCTTGGGTTGTCGTCGTCTTTCGCCTTCTCAGTGTTGCGGCTGAGGTCGGACACTCCTCCCCCAAGAAGTCCAATCCCCGCGACGCCAGCAACAATCCCAACGCCTCCCACCCATGACATGACTGGTGGCTGGTCCGACTTCGCTGACCCAGGCTCTTCCACGGACAACGGTTCTCGGTCCGGCTCCGGCTCTGGATCGGTGTTGGGTTCGACATTCGCGGGTACTGGCTTGTCGAGGTTCTCGATCTCGTTCGCGAACGAGACGATCGCGGTAGCAACGTCGGGCAACCAGTCCTCTTCGTCGCATGCAGGGCACTGGACGTTCCTGGGCGTACCGTGGTCGAGACTGATGGCGAGCTTCGTGTTCAGGTCATTGCCGTACCATTCCACCGAAACGGTGATCTCGTGCGCTGCCTTGGGTACGAGGTGGTGCCCGGCGGCGCTTAGTGCCTTGTCGGCGTCCTCGAGAATCCAGCGCTCGATGTCCGCACGGTCGGCTGCCTCGGGGAGTTTTGATAGGTCGACGTTGACGGAGACACTGCTGCCACCAGCAAGTATCGCCGAAACGACCATGGCTACGACGGTGTTCATTGCGTTGCCTTTAGCGAGCAGAACTTGTGTTTGTGGACCAAGGAAGGCGATTGTGAACCCGCGGAGGCGCGGACGCAGACCGAGTAGTGTTTCGTCTTCATCGCAGCGACCACACGGAGTTGCTGGTATGTTTTTTCGTCACCCGACCAGCATCGCTGGTTTCGAGGATTGGTCAGCCTAAACAGCTTCGCCCACGCACGACTTTGGTTTGCGACTGTGGCGGCCGAGAGCACAACCTCGCAGTCGATGCTGGGTTCGGTTTTGGGTGGACTCTTCGGATCAGGCACGGTCTTGGGCTTGGGCTGACGACTTCTCGGTTTCGTTTGCGCGGGCTCGGGGACAGCAACGTTCGCCTCATCCTCCAGGTCCGACTGCTGTGGGTCGCCTGAACCGTCGGAGTCCGACTCGTCGGAGTCCGCGTCCGCCAGATCGACTTGAACCGGGCCTGCGACATCGGCTGCGACGCCCGGCACAACACTGGGCACAGCCCTGGCATCCACATCGGGCAAACGGTGGATCTCCACCGATGGTGACCACGGTGACCAAATCACCAGCCCCGCGACTCCAAGAAACGCCACTGCAGCGGCCGCCCAATATCGCTGGTGTGGGCTTGAACCAACTGCCGCAGCATCGGCGACCTCGGCTTTGCGTCGCAGTCGCGGCAACTCTGGCGTGATTTTCTCGCCAGCGATCACCACGGAAGCCACAGCGCGAGACTCCACTGCGACGGCCGGGGTCGCATCCGCCTGTGGCTTACCCTGCGCATCGGCGATCCCCAGTTCGGCGCATACCGTACCGAGTTCCGTCAGCGCTTCCTCTGCCGTGGGTCGGTCGGCGCCATAGCGTGAGAGACATTCATCCACCAGCGCTGCGAGTCGAGGCGGCACGCCAGCTCGGCGACGCGAGACCGGCCACGGCGGCTTGTCCACAGCGCGCTTGTGTTCTTCCGTCTCGTGGAGCGAGCACCCTGGGTATGCGTGGTCGCCAGTGAGCAGCTCGTACAGCGTAACGCCGAACGCATACATGTCATGTGACGGTTCGGGGCGTTGATGCTCTGCCTGCTCAGGCGCCATATAGAAGAGCGACCCAAGTTTTTGGTGGCTCTCCGTGAGATCATGCGAACGGGGCTGCGGTACAGGGCTGGTGTTGGGGCTGGTGGGCTCGGTAACTCCCGTTGCGAAGGCAAAACCAAAATCATGCAGCTTTGTGACTTCTCGGTCTGCGTCGCCACACAGCAGCAAGTTGCCGGGTTTGATATCACGGTGGATGATGCCAGCCCGATGCAAGGCGCACAGTGCACGGGCGAGATCGCGGCCCGCCCGGCACACGCGATCAACTGCAAGTCCGTCGACACTCTCCGCAACAAAGTTGGAGATTGGTCGACCCGGCGCCAACTCAGCGACGAGATAAAGACGTCTGTGAAACTCTGGTAGCCGACCAACGTCGATCGGCCACACGATGTTGGGGTGACGCCCGATCGCAGCGGCCAGTTTGGCCTCGCGGTATATCCGCGTCACCGCATCAGATCGGTGGGCGTGCTTGCTCCGCACAACTTTGATGGCGACGAGCTCGTGGGACCGCAGATCCATCGCCTTGTAGACCACTGCAACCCCGCCATCTCCCAGATATCGTTCGATGCGATAGCGCCCGCCCGCGACCACTTGACCGATCGCGATCGTTTCTTCGCTATCCCGATCGAAACTCGAGTACCCGAGTTCATTTGAGGCCGCGTCTACCATCGAGCCTCACTAATTGACTTCCTGGGCCACGGTGCTGCTTACACATGAATCGATGGCGACGAATGCCAGAAGCGGGAGTGAAATACCAAGACCGAGCGCGAACCACCATACCCCTACCTTGGCGCCCATCGTACGTGTCCGACTTTCCTGGGCAGGCAAGTTCGTCGCTGGCTGTGGGTAGTGACGGGCTTCGGGTGGCCGGCCCACAACGATCGAAACCTCGCCAGCAACCGGGGGTTGCCCCTTCGTCAAACGCATCTGCGTCACGGGGCCCGGCAGTGGAGCGGCGATTTGCTGCACGAGCCAGGGCGAGTCGAGCCGTTGTGTTGGCTCGAGAGGCTCAAGAGGCTCAGCGTCGACCGCGGACCGCGGACCCCAACGCTTCGTTGGGTCGGGTGCAAGATCGGTATCTTGGGGCACCTCTGGATTCCAGCGCCGCGTTGGCTCCGATTCCAGAGCCGACTCCCGCGACCGCGTGCCTGCACTCGGCGACTGGCGAGCATGAGCACGCCCCACGGCTGACGCGGATCTTGTCGC
>JAESSZ010000128.1 GCA_016763875.1 Nannocystaceae bacterium | reverse complement strand
GTCCGCCGCTGGCTTGGTGGCGTCCGCCGCTGGCTTGATGGTCGCGGCGTCATCCCGCTTGCGCACCGCCGCGGGGTCCATACGTTTGCCCGCCGGGTCATCCTTGCCGGTGGTCAGCTTCCGCGTTCCCCCGTGTGCATCGCCCTTCTTGGGGCGCTTGGGCCGACGCCGCGAAGGCTCGGGTCCCAGAGTCGGCGCGACGTTGTCGGTGATCTCGTATTTCTCGAGCAGCTCTTCTTTGAGCTTGCGGCGGCCCTGATGCAGCTTCCGCTGCCGCAGTCGGTCACGGATCAGCCCCTCGAGCGCGCTCAGAGGCAACTCGCCCGCTGGCCACTTGCCGGTGACGTTGATGATGTGCCACCCAAACTTGGTTTTCACCGGCTTGCTGATCTGACCGGCCTCCATCGAGAATGCCGTCTCCGAGAACTCCTCGGCCATGCGGTCGTGGGTGAAGATCCCGATGTCGCCGCCCTTGGTCGCGCTCGGTCCGCTCGAATGCTCGCGAGCGATGTCGTCGAACACCGCCCCTTCCGCGGTCGCCAACGCATACAACTCGTCGACTTTTGTCTTCGCGTCGGTCTCGTACTTGGCCTGCGCCTCGGCGTCCGGCTCGTCGGGTCCGTCCCCGTGCTTGCCCTTGCGCCCGCGTTTGGGGCCGATGGGCACGAGAATGTGCTTGGCCCGCACCCTCGGTTTGTCAGCTGTCCAGTTGCCTTTGATCTTCTCGTAGTCGGTGGCGATTTCCTCGTCAGTCACTGCGAGCGCGCCTTGCTTTTCGAGCAGGGCCTTCTCGCGCAACTCAGCGACGTACATGGCACGCAGGCTGTCTTCGGTTTCCCCGCGCCGCGTCAGGTGCTTGTCCCAGTCACGGATCCCGCGTTTTTGCTGGTCCTCGCGTTTTGTGAGTTCGGCCTGGTCGAACTCCACGCCGAGTTTCTCCGACTCCTGACGCAGGACCTCATTCCAGATCAAGCGTTCGACGATCGACTTGCGATAGCGACGATCCGCCGTCCCCGGAATATCCCGGCCGCGCTCAGAGTATTTTTGCACCTTGAGGTCGTAGATCTCCGAGAATTTTTTGTTCGGGATCTCTACGCCACCAACGACAGCTACGGGGCCAGACGGCAAGTCGGAGAGTTCGACTTTGGTCTTGGAGTCCTTGGACTCGATCTTGTCGAGGTCCTTGGCTTTCTCCGGTTTTGGCGGCTCCGTGCAGGCCACTGGTGCGGCGAGGGTCAACAACAGACAGGAAAGGGTCAGGCGACGCATCGTAGTTCGGGCCTCCGGGTCGGTGGCAGGGGGCCAACGAACTACCACGGGGCGGCGTGCAGGACGAACTGGTGGGCTCACGAAAAGGCGGTTAGGAGGCGGCAAGATCGCACCGCGGGCCGCTCCACCGCGCCATCGCACAACCGAACGGGCTCCCTGCTCATGCACGACGGACCCGACGTTGCCCGCCTGAGTTGCCCCGCAGCTGTCGCGCTCCGTGCGCACTGCGGTTTCGGCATCCCACGCGGCGCCCGTCGTAGGGGCCCGTCGCAGGGGGCAGCCACCGGGTGCATGGCGCGCGCAGCACGGCACGCGTACGATGCCCGACCGTGACCCGAGGCCCCGATAGTCTGGTGCAGCTCGGTCGTTCGCAGCGACCAACGGCTATTTCGCCGAACGTCAGCCTGAGTCCCGAGGCCCCGAAGGTCTACCTTGAGACATTCGGCTGCCAAATGAATCAGGCCGACTCCGCGCTCATCGCCGGTCAACTCGCCGAGGGCGGCTACCGGCGCGTGACAAAGCCTGAAGACGCCGACGTGGTGCTCATCAATACCTGCGCGGTTCGGGAGAAGGCAGAAGCGCGAGTCTGGGGTCGCACCAGCCAGTTGTTGCGACACCGGGACAACAACCCTGATCTGGTTATCGGGATCACGGGGTGCATGGCGGAACACCTCAAGGAACACGTCGGGGAGCGAGCCCCATACGTCACGCTGGTGGCCGGTCCCGACTCGTATCGCAACATTGCAGGGCTACTCGATCGCGCGCGAGCCGGCGAACGTGTCGTCGAGACCAAGCTCGACCGGACCGAGGTCTACGAGGGGCTGGACGGCCACCCCGACGACGACGGCGTGAGCGGCTTCGTCACCATTCAGCGCGGCTGCGACAAGTTCTGCACCTTTTGCGTGGTGCCCTACACCCGCGGTCGCGAACGCGGTGTGCCTCCCCGCGAAGTCTTGCGCCAGACTCGTGCGCTCGCTGCGGCGGGCTACCGCGAGGTCGTGCTGCTGGGACAGACGGTCAACTCCTACCGATGGCCCGACGAACAAGCCGGACGGGATGTTCGATTCTCAGATCTGCTGCGTGCCGTCGCCGCCACCGATGGGATCGAGCGCGTCCGGTTCACGAGTCCCTACCCCGTCGATTTCACCCCCGATGTGATCGCCGCCATGGCCGAGGTGAAAGAGATCTGTCCGCAGGTCCATCTTCCCGTGCAGTCCGGGTCCAACGTGGTCCTGGAGCGCATGCGTCGGGGCTACACGCGCGAGCAGTTCGTGACGCTGGTGGATCAACTGCGCTCAGCCATTCCCGATCTCGCGTTGTCCACCGACATCCTTGTGGGATTTTGCGGGGAGACGGAAGAGGACCACGCACAAACCCTCGCGCTCGTGGATGAGATCCGCTTCGACTCGGCATTCATGTTTGCCTACAGCGACCGTGGGATCACGTACGCAGGCAAGAAGCTAGACGACGACATCTCGCCTGAGACCAAGAAGCGCAGGCTACAAGAAGTCATCGCGAGACAAGAGGTCCACACCACTGCTGCGCACGATGCCCGAGTGAGCACGACCCAGCGGGTGCTGGTGTGCGCCACCGCCAAACGCGGTGACGCGATGCTCGCAAAGACCCCTCAATTCCAAAATGCGCTGCTTCCTTTGGGATGCGCCGAACCGGGCGTGTTTCTCGACGTGATGATCACCCGGAGCACCGGCCACTCCCTTTTCGCGACTCCCACCGCCCAGCAAACACCATGAGCGAAGACGACGACCGCCCCGACAAACCCGAACGCGGCGGATCGGCCGACGGCAGCGGCGGCATCACGACGCGCGCCAAGGTCACCCGCCACGTCCAACCCTTGGGACCGCGAGTGCTGGTCCGCGTGCTCAAATCGGAAGACCGTTCGGAAGCGGGCCTGTTCTTACCGCAGGGCGTCAAAGACGAACGTGCCGCCGCGCTGCTCGGCGAAGTTGTGGAGGTCGCACGCACGATGCCGAAGGCCGACAACCTCCTGGACGACGACGACGATGACGACGACGACGATGACCCGGTCGACCTCGGAGGTCGCGCGGACCTGGGTACCAACGTCAGCGGTATTCCTCTGGGGGCCAACGTCTTGTTCGAAAAAGAGCGCGGCGCGACCGTGCCGTGGGACGAGAACCTGCGCCTACTCGACGTGCGGCATGTGCTTGCGATCGTGGACATCATCACGGAGGACAAGCTCCAGTGAATCATCGACTGCGTCGTGCACCCCTGCCTCTATTGTGTGTCGCGGTCGCCCTCGCGGTGAGCGCTGCTCCCAGCCGTGCGACCGCTGAGCAGCCCCGCGCGCAGGACCGCGGCTCAACCGACGGGGTGGACCGCGTCTACCACGACTATTCCGCCGAGGGCGACGCATCGAGCCTTGAGCTCAACCCTGCGCTGCTCTCCGACATGCGCGGGGTGGACTTCACCCTGCTGGGCTACCGCACCGTGTCACGATTCACGCGCGGCTCGGGCTTCGGTGGTTTCTTCGGGTGGGGACTTCCCTTTGGGCTGGCAACCTCGTTTGGGGTGCAAGTCATGGCGCCGCGGTTGTCGATCGACGTCGCCGACTTCGACGAGGACACCAACCCTTCGGCGACCAAGATCAGCTTCGGCATGGCAGGGCGGGCGGGTGAAGCCGCTGCGTTCGGCATCGGGATCCACGGGATCCGAACCGGTGGGCGTTGGCTACAGCGACCGGACCTGGATATCGGCACCGTGTTCAGGTTCGTGAACTACGGCGCGTTGGGTGTGACGGCCCGGCTCTCCCCGCTGGACCTGACGACCGACATCTTTCCCGCCGCGGTATCGCTCACCGGCGAGTTGTCCGTGCGACCGCTGGGCACCCACCACCTGGAGTTGGCGGGCGGCGTGACCCAGCAGCTGGCCTCCGGCGAGGTCGCGCAGACGGTCGAGGGGCGCGGGGTCGAAGGCTTGTACCCGCGCGGTCGCGTGGCTCTGCGGTACCAAGGTTTGGCGCTCAAGGGCGAGGTCGAGCAGGTCCCCGCATCGGTGCTCGATCCGGTCAACTTCCAGCGGCTCCGTGGCGAAAAAGCGCTGCGCGGTTCGGTCTCGATCGAAGTTGCGTGGGACTTCGCGCGCGCGGGCGTCGGCATCCACAGCGGCGTGTCGGAGGGCCTGGACGGCTACGGACTGATGGCGCGTATTTCGAGCCGTCGCCAGGGCCGTGCCTTTTGGCCGCGGCGTGTGGACGCGGAACGCATCGACGTCTCGGAGGTGAAAGGCGACCGCGAACTCGTCGCGCTGCTGCAGCGGCTCGAGCGCGCACGCAAGGCGGGGAAGCGCACGGTCCTTATCATCGACGCACGGGGGTCCCGCCTGGGCTGGGCCTCGTTGCACGAGATCCGCCAGGCTTTGGTGCGAGTCCGCAACGCTGGTGGCCACGTGTTCGCGTACGTCGAGCACGCCTCACTCAAGGACTACTACCTCGCGACCGCGGCCGAGAAGCTCTACATCCACCCCGCGGGCGGCTTGTCGATCTTTGGCATGTCGAGCACGAGCATCTACCTGCGAGGCGCCCTGGACAAAGTCGGCGTCAAGGCGGAGGTGATCAAGGTCGACGAATACAAGAGTGCCTCGGAGCGGTTCACCAACACCGAGCCGTCGCGCTACGACCGCGAGCAACGCACCGAGTTGCTCCACGACATCTACGCGCAGATCGT
>JAESSZ010000127.1 GCA_016763875.1 Nannocystaceae bacterium | reverse complement strand
GGGCTCCGATCGTGACCTTCATGGGCCACGTTGACCACGGTAAGACGTCGCTGCTCGACAAGATCCGGAATGCGCGCGTCGCTTCCGGTGAGGCTGGTGGCATCACGCAGCACATCGGAGCGTACCGCGTGGACACCGACCGTGGGCCCGTTGTCTTTCTCGATACGCCAGGTCACGAGGCATTCACGGCGATGCGAAGCCGTGGCGCATCCGTCACCGACTTGGTGGTGCTTGTCGTCGCTGCCGACGATGGTGTGATGCCCACGACCGTCGAGGCCATCAAGCACGCCAAGGCGGCAGGCGTCCCGATCGTCGTTGCGATCAACAAGTGCGATCTCCCGGACGCCAACCCGGGCCGAGTCAAACAGGAACTCATGGAGCGCGAAGTCGTCGGCGAGGAGTTCGGCGGGGACGTAGCGATCCTAGAAGTGTCGGCCAAGACCGGTGCGGGCCTCGAAACGTTGCTAGAGAACCTCGCGCTGCAGGCCGAAGTGCTTGAGTTGCGGGCACCGATCGAAGGTCGAGGCTACGGCGTGGTCCTTGAGGCGCGTATCGACAAGGGGCGCGGTATCGTGGCCACCGTGCTCGTCCAAGGGGGCACGATCACGAAGGGGGACATCGTTGTTGCCAACGAGTTCTCGGGCAAGGTTCGCGGCATGTACGACGACCAGGGCAATCGCCTCACAGAGGCGGGTCCGTCGATGCCGATCGAACTCCTGGGTTTGTCGGGGGTGCCGACTACGAGCGACCCGTTGCACGTGGTCGAAAACGACAAGGACGCGAAGGTCCTCGTGGCTCACCGTCGGGAACTGCGCAAACGCAAAGAGAGCGTGCGTACCGGGCCAAGCATCACCGAGTTGCTCACCCGTAAACAGGTGCCTGTACTCAAACTCGTGCTCAAGGCCGACGTCCAGGGCTCGTGTGAGGCGGTCAAGGACACGCTGTTGGCGTTGTCGACCGCCAAGGTCAAGGTCGAGATCCTCAAGGCCGAGGTGGGCCAGATCAACGAGACCGATGTGAAGTATGCGTTGGCGGGCGACGCGGTGATCTTTGGCTTCAACGTCAAGACCACCGGCAAGGCCGCGCCTATCGCCGAGCAAGAGCAAGTGAAGATCGAGACGTTCTCGGTCATCTACAACGCAGAAGATCGCTGCAAGGAGCTCATGCTTGGCTTGCTGGAGCCGGAGTACCGAGAGCGCGAGCAGGGCGAGGCCGAGGTCCGGGCGTTGTTCCCCATCCCACGATTGGGGGTTGTCGCGGGTTGTCGCGTCACCAAGGGGCTCATCCAACGCTCGAGTCACGTTCGTGTCGTGCGCGAAGACAAGGTGCTGTTCTCAGGCACGATCGGTTCTTTGCGCGTATTCAAGGACGACGTTCGCGAGGTCAAAGACGGCTTCGAGTGCGGCATTGTGGTCGATGGCTTCCCGAGTATTCAGGAAGGTGACCGCATCCAGTCCTTCGAGGTCGAGGCAATCCCGCCAACACTTTAGAGGTACGGGTCCATGAGCGAACGTCTTCGACGCGTGGAGCAGGTACTGCGCCGAGAACTAGCCGCGGTGATCATCGAAGGCGAGCTTCGAGATCCCCGGCTGGCGGCGTCGGCCGCGATTGCGATCACCGCCGTCAGGGTCAGCGCGGACCTGTCGGCGGCCCGTGTTTACGTGGACGTGCTGAGCAGCGAGGTCAAGATTGAACGCGTACTTGCGGCGCTCAACTCGGCCAAGTCGGCGGCGCGCGCACGGCTGTGCAAGCGGATTAACTTGAAGCGCATCCCTCGGCTCTCGTTCTATCGCGACGACAGTATTGCCAATGGCGTCGCTATCGAACGCGTGCTGTGCGAGTTGGCCGAAGAGCGTGCCAAGGCACAGTCTTCGGGAGAGTCTTCGGGAGACTCGGATGCCAAGGTGGATACCGACGCGTTGCCGAGTCGCTCCGAGGATGACGGGTGAGTCGTGGGCGCACCCGCGCCCCCACGCGTGCAGGGCTGTTGCTCGTCGACAAGCCCGCCGGACCGACCTCGCATGACGTAGTGGACTGGGTGCGTTGGACGCTCCAGACCCGCCAGGTGGGCCACTGCGGCACGCTCGACCCTGCGGCGACGGGGCTGCTGGTCGTTGTCGTGGGTGCCGCCACGAAACTCGCATCGATGCTGACGGGGACCGACAAGGTCTACCGCGCCAGCATTGCCCTGGGCAGTGCCACCACGACGGCCGATGCCCAGGGAGAGGTCACCGCCACGGTGGCGTGTCCGACAGATCTTCCCGCCCGCGTGCCGGCCGCGCTGGACACTCTCCTGGGGGAGTCCTCGCTGCCGCCGCCCGCCTTTTCCGCGGTGCACATCGACGGCACACGGGCGCACGTTTTGGCGCGTCGTGGGGAGGTGGTTGTTCTGCCCGAGCGGCCGATGCATGTGCGTCACATCGAGGATGTGCGCGTGGGCGGCTGCGAGGGCGAGCCCGCCACCGTCCTCGTCGAGGCGACGCTCGCCGTTTCTAAAGGCACGTACATTCGGTCGCTCGCTGAGGCCCTGGGAGATCGTCTTGGGATCCCGTCGCATTTGGCTGGTCTGCGGCGAATCGCATGCGGAGCGAGGCGGGTCGACGATGCCCGCGTCGTGGGCCCACTCACAGCGCAGTCGTTGGGTCCAGCCCCAGGAGGGAAGGGGACGCGCTGGCGGATTCGACCCGAAGGACTCGTGGACGCAGATCGCACCGAGCAGGCGAGTTGGTTGGCCTCGCGGAGACTTGAGCCTTGGTCGGCCCTACCGGTCCCCGTGATTCGTCTGTCTCCGTCCGAACCGGCCGCGATAGCCCTCCTCACCCGACTTGGCCACGGTCAGCGGGTCGCCGTCGATGACCCCGGCTGGCCGACCGAACCGGCCTGCGGGGACGCCGCGGTCGTCGTCGAGACCCCTGAGGACCGCGACGACACCCTCATCGTGGTCGATGTTCGGGACGGTGTCGTGCACCCGCGCCGGATGGTCGCGCCGCCTTGACAAGGGTAGGCAAAAGTCCGCAAAGTCCGCGAAACAAGCACGTAGCAGACGAAAGCGCGGGAGCACTGAGCTCCCAGAAAAACCATGCCTCTCTCAACTGATCGTAAGGCCGAAATCGTCGGCAACTTCAAACGGGGTGACGCCGATACCGGTTCCCCCGAGGTCCAGATTGCCCTTCTTTCGAAGCGCATCTCGTACCTGACGGACCACTTTCGCACCCACCGCAAGGACTTCCACTCGCGTCGCGGGTTGCTCAAGCTCGTGGGTCGGAGGCGGCGCCTGCTCGACTACGTTCGTAAGCAGGACATCGCTCGCTACCGCACCGTGATCGCGGCGCTCAACATCCGCAAGTAACCACGCGACGGTCTGTACGCGAGGGACCCGTCGCTGGCATTGCCGGTGGGCGGGCGCCCTTGATCAATCGGACTGATCGATCGGACTGATCGATCGGGCCGACCGTGCGGACTGACGTGGCACGCGTCCTGGGGAGCCTCGAGGTTCCGATCCCGACCTGTGCAACCGAGTTGCGAAACCAACCAACGAGTTCCTTCAGGAGAATCCCATGGAAGCCATCATCGAAAGCTGCACCATCGGCGACGTCGAGATCAAGATTGAGACCGGCCGTCTCGCCAAACAGGCCGCTGCCGTTGTCGTCTCGATCGAGGAGACGTCGGTGCTTGTCACCGCCGTCGCCGGCGCTGAACCGCGCGACCTGCCGTTCTTGCCGTTGACCGTTGAGTACAAAGAACTCAACGCGGCTGCGGGCAAGATTCCCGGCGGCTACTTCAAACGAGAAGGGCGGCCCACCGAGGGCGAGATCCTCAACTGCCGGATGACAGACCGGCCGATCCGCCCGTTGTTCCCCAAGGGTTGGCGCAACGAGACGCAGATCATCGGCATGGTCTTGTCGCACGACAAGCAGAACGAGCCGGATGTGCTGGCGATCACCGGGGCCTCGGCGGCGCTGACGATCTCTGACATTCCGTGGGCTGGACCGATCGCAGGCATTCGTGTTGCCCGGGTCGACGGCAAACTGATTCCGTTCCCAACGTTCGATCAGGAGGCCGCTGGCGACCTCACCCTGACCGTGGCCGTGACCGGCGACGCCATCGTGATGGTTGAGGGCGGTGGCGCCGAAGTCCTTGAGAAGGACATGATCGACGCCCTCATGTTCGCCTTTGAGCAGGCTCAGCCGCTCATCGAACTGCAGAAACGACTCCGCGAGCGCGCTGGGGTTGCTAAGCGTGATTACGTCCCGCCCGCCGTCGACGAGGCCTTCCTCGGTGCCGCACAGGACGCCGCACGCGCGACCTACAGCGACGCCCTCAAAATCGCCAAGAAGCACGATCGTTCCGAGGCGCTCCGTCTCGCCAAGAAGGCAATGGTGGCCAAGTTCGCCGAGAGCCATGCCGGGCGTGAGGACGACGTCAAGGGCGCGCTGAGCAAGCTCGAGAAGAAGATCGTGCGGGACCGGGTGTTGGACACCGGCGTTCGCATCGACGGACGCGGGCCCACGGACGTGCGTGCGTTGCACATCGAAGCGCACCCGTTTCCTAGGCCGCACGGATCGGCGCTGTTCCAGCGCGGGGAGACCCAGGCCCTGGCGACCGTCACACTCGGCACCGAGTACGACGCCCAACGCCTCGACACGATCCGCGGCGATGTTCGCCGGACGTTCCTGCTGCACTACAACTTCCCTCCATTTTGCACGGGAGAAGCCCGCCCGATGCGCGGCACCTCGCGCCGCGAGACCGGTCACGGCAAGTTGGCCGAACGCGCGCTGTCGTACGTGATCCCCTCCCAGGAGGACTTCCCGTACATGATCCGCATCGTGTCGGACGTGTTGGAGTCCAACGGCAGCAGCTCGATGGCCTCGGTCTGTGGCGGCTGCTTGGCGCTCATGGACGCTGGCGTGCCGATCAAGGCGCCCGTCGCCGGGATCGCGATGGGACTGATGCAGGACGGCGACAAGGTCGCGATCCTCACCGACATCCTCGGCGACGAGGACCACATGGGTGACATGGACTTCAAGGTCACCGGCACCCCGGACGGCATCACCGCCCTCCAGATGGACATCAAGATCGAGGGGTTGTCCCGCGAGATCCTTGAAAAGGCGCTCGCGCAGGCCCGCGACGCCCGGCTGCACATCCTCGAGGGAATGAACAAGTGCCTGTCGGCGCCGCGTGAGGATGTGTCGAAGTACGCGCCGAGAGTCGAGACCATCCAGGTCAAGGTCGATCGGATCCGCGACATCATCGGACCAGGCGGCAAGATGATCCGCGCGATCGTCGAGCAGTCGGGTGCGCAGGTCAACGTCAACGACGCAGGCCGAGTGTCGATCTCCTCCGACAGCATCGAGTCGATCAACAAGGCGAAGCGTTTGATCGAAGGGCTCACCGCGGAGGCCGAGCTTGGGGCGTACTATCAGGGACTCGTGACGCGCGTCGCTGACTTCGGTGCGTTCGTGGAGATCCTGCCGGGAACCGACGGCCTCGTGCACATCTCCGAGCTCGAAAACCGACGGGTCGAGAAGGTCAACGATGTTGTTTCCGAGGGTGACGAGATTGTCGTCAAGGTCCTCAATATCGACCAGACCGGTCGAATCCGGCTGTCGCGTAAGGCAGCGTTCGGCGTCGATCCGAGCGAAGTTCAGAACATGCGGGCTTGACCCGGGTGACCGCGCTTCGCGTGCATAGACTGTCGCCGCGGGCCTCTTTGCCGCGGCGAATGAGCGAGCAGGCGGCAGGGCTCGACCTGTACGCCTGTCTTCCCAGTGATGCGCCGCTGGCACTGCCGGCCGGCGGCCGTGTCGCGGTTCCGACCGGGATCTCCATGGCGATCCCTGCCGGGTACGAGGGACAAGTTCGGCCGCGGTCGGGTCTCGCGGCACGGCATGGCGTCACCGTGCTCAACGCCCCTGGCACCATCGATGCCGACTACCGCGGCGAGGTGGCGGTGCTGCTCGTGAATCTCGGCAGCGAGATGTTCACGATCGAGCATGGCGATCGCATCGCGCAGCTAGTACTTGCCCGTGTCGCGTCACTGCCGGTCCTTGAGGTCCGTGAGTTGGATGCAACGGAACGCGGCGACGGTGGGTTTGGCAGCACCGGCGTTTCGGCGCCCGGTGCTGAGTAAAACGAGGGTAGACTTCGCAACCCGTGCCGACGCCCGGCGACATTATCTGCGGCGACGTGAGGCTGGAGTCGCTGGCACCCGCCTCGCTCGGAGCCGACGTGTTCCAACCTGTGTTTGTCGCGCGCCGCGGTGATGCAGACGAGGACATTTGGCTGACCGTTGTCGAGGGGGCGTTCACGCCGACGCCGATGAACATGTCGACGTTCATGGCGGGAGCCAACGGCATGCTTGGTATTCGTCACCCGGCGCTCGTTCGCGTCGTGCTGGTCGATCGCGAAGTCGACTACACAGTCGTCGGCTACGAGGCGTTGCCCGGTGCGGAGTCGATGACCGACTTGGTCACGCGCGGCGGAAGTCGAGGGTTTCTCGGGCGCACGGCAATTGAGATCGCGCGCGGGCTGGCGTTTCTGCATCACCGCAAGATGCTGCACGGTGCGCTGACGCCGTCGACAGTTGTGTTGTGGGAAGGCATGCCGGTGCTGTGGGAGT
>JAESSZ010000126.1 GCA_016763875.1 Nannocystaceae bacterium | reverse complement strand
TGGTCGAAACGACGTGCGGCCGCGACGCTGCTTTCGCCTCCCTCAACCTGCTTGAGGCGCCAGGCGTGTTCAGCCGCATCGATCTGGTTTGGGACACCACCGAACACGACGCGCATCAGGTCGAGCTCGTTGCCTACAGCAAGTTACGAGACGAACGGGTGGCAATCCGCTTCACGACCGACGAGCAGGAGTACGCCCTGTGGATGGTGCGCGTGCGAGCGAGCGAGTCCTCGGATCGCTACCTGGGTCTCCGAGCCTTCGTCCACGGCGACGCTGTCGACCAAACCGCGTCGGTGTACCTCCAGCGATTGGGCGAAGACGAGCCCTACCTTGAGCAAGCGGACGGAGCGGATTCGGCCAGCCTCGCCCCGGTCGCCGGTTCTACGCTGCTCTGCGTCGACTTCCTCGGGGAAGATCCGCTCGATGGCGTAGACAAGACCTGCCCCGGCCTGGAACTGCTGTCGACAACGGCACCGGGGTTTGACGCCGACGGTGCATTCTCGATCGCTTGGGCCGCTGCCCCCTCTGGTGAGGGTGGCCTGCTCGACACGTTGTAGGCCGCTAGACCGAGAAGCTGCTGCCGCAGCCGCAACTTCCGGTGATGTTCGGGTTGTTGAACTTGAAACCCGCGCCCGAGAGTCCGTCGACGTAGTCGATTGCGGTCCCCATCAGATACATGAAGCTCATCTGGTCGGCGGCGAGGTTGATGCCCTGAGTCTCGAACACGTAGTCGCCGGGAGTCGCGTCGTCGAAGAACAGATCGTACTGGAAGCCGGAGCATCCGCCGCCCTTGACGGTCACACGGAGCACGTAGTGGTCCGGGATGTTGTCGTCGTCTTCGTTCTCCGTCACGCGGATCTCGTGAACCTTCTCCGCCGCGAGTTCGGTCAGTGTCAACGCACCGACCATCGCGGGATCCGTGATGACTTCCGGTACGAACGGCGTGGTGGGCGTGGTCTCAGAGGTTGCGGTATCCATTGGAGCCTCGTGGTGAACCTTGAGCGCGCTGTGCGCAAAAGCTAACGTAACGTAACATGCGCCGGATGACGCTCCCGGTCAAGGGTGCGAGCGTGCGCGCGGCGGCGTGGCAACACAGCCCAAGACGCGATCCACGTCATGGGACCGAGTCATCCGTTGATTGACAAGGACTGAGACGCGCGCCTACCGTGGTGGCGTTCGAATTCGGGGCGGAATCAAGGCGTGCATGCGCCATTTTCGCCCCACGACGCCCCTCGCGCGTGAAAACGCACATTGCGCGACTGACACCCGGAAGCAGGACGTATCACCGTGGCCCAACGAAGCAATCTCCCCCTTTGGACCCTCGCTGCCACTGTCGCTCTGACTGGGCTCGCCTGCGATGGCCGCTCGGACGCAATGCAACACGCGGTCAACGCCGAGAAAGGCGAGAAGAAAGCCCAGGTTGAACTCCCGCCGGAGGTCCCGCCTCACCCCATGCGGGACCAGTTGATGCCGGTCCTGGAGAAGGTCTACCCGCTCAACAAACCCCCTGGCGTGGTCGAGGGCGAAGTCATCGTCGAGGGCGAGTACAAGTACGAACTGACTGCGGGCGTCCTGGCCGTTGTGCGACTACCCGATGGGCTGTCCAACGAGGACAAGGTGCGCGCGATCATTATCGCCACCGCCGAAGCCGACGCCTGGGCTTACCGCCCCAAGGCACGCCGCGAGTACTCCGACCTCATCCACCGGGTGAAGTCCGGGTACGGCATCGAGCAGCGCGAAGCGATCCTCAAATCGTACGCACACTTGAGACTGCTGGCGTTCTTCAACAGCGCAGACGCCAAGACGGCGATCGACGCACTGCCCGCAGACCTCAAGCCAACCGTGCTGGCGATGCAGGTGCAGTACACCGACAACAAGGCGCAGGTCTGGGACGACTGGATGGACGTCAAGATGTACGCCCGCCGCGTCGTCGCGGGCAACGAGCCGTTCCGCACCGTCCTGCGTGGGATCAAGAAAGAACTCGGTAAGGAAGAGCCGCCGCCACGCACATGGCTCGAGTCGATGAAGTCGCCGCAGTTCGCGACTTGGGGCAAGGAGATTCAGGGCAACGAAGAGCTGCTCATCAAGCTCACCAACTATCGTGAGCTCCGCGACCGCGAACAGTTCGTCAACGACACACACTCGTTGTGGGTCATGCAGGGCTCCTCGGAAGTCCCCGCGAAGGCCAACAAGGCGCGAATCGACCCTAAGATGGGGTTTGCGGCGCTGCGCGAGGATCTCGGTGGCGGCTACAATGACATGACGTTTGTCTTCTCAAAGAAGCTGTCGGGTGCAGCTCTGAAGAAGGCATACATCCAGTCGATTATCTACGGACACCTGCTGCACGACTTCTTCTACTTGAGCGCCGCGGGCAATGACTGGGCCAAGCGGACCAACGACGGCCTTATCGACGCGCCGACCGCAGTGGTGCCGGACGAATACGATCCGCTGTACGCAAGGTGCGGGTCGGGTTCTGCGGTGGACACATTCATCGCCCACTACGGTGGTGACTTCGACTTCTTGGCGGGGCTTTCTGCCGTGAAAGACGAAGAGGCGATCATCAGCCGCGGCCACAAGTGTGTGATCGCAGGCGCCGACGGGAAGGTGTTCATTCCCAAGAAGCCGGACGGCAAGATGACCTACGACGACACGCCAGCCCCGGCCAGCCGCGCAGCGTTGTTCCAAATGCTGGCGCGCTTCGAGAAGGTCGACGTCAGCATGGCCGCGATGGCCTCGCAGGAGAAGACGGCCGAAGACGAGAACATTTCGGACCTCGAAGCCAGGCTCAAGGCGATCAAAGAGAAAGAGAACGCCGGCAATGGCATCAAGTAGCCACACGTCCGATGAGTGACGGATGAGTGACGACAAATCGCACCGGGTGGTGGCAGCCCGGATGAAGCTCAAGGCTCGCTTCGAGGCTGCGATGGCCGCCTCGCCAAGCGTCGCCGACGACACACCTCAAGGCACCGGACCAAACAACCGACACGGGATGCCGCGTCTCCCGGTCGGTCAGGTGCTCACCCACAAGTGGCCGGTCCTCGATCTGGGGATCAAGCCATCGGTGGACACTACATCGTGGCGGCTCAGAGTCGACGGTGCCGTCGAGCGGCCGATCGAGCTTTCCTACACCGAGCTGCTCGCACTGCCACAGACCGAACTCGACGCAGACTTCCACTGCGTCACCACATGGTCACGCATGGACCTGCAGTGGATCGGCGTGCGGCTGTCGGACCTCATCGCCGCTGCGAGTCCGACGGACGCCGCACAGTTCGTGCTGTGCCACGCATACGACGACTACACGACGAATCTTCCGCTCCACGAAGCGCTCAAGGACGACGTCCTCATCGCGCACACCGTCCAGGGCGAACCGCTGCAGCATGACCACGGCGGACCGGTCCGCATGATCACGCCCCAGTTATACGCATGGAAGGGCGCAAAGTGGATCTCGCGCATCGAGCTGCTCGCCGCCGACAAGCTCGGTTTCTGGGAACGCAACGGCTACAGCAACACGGCGCTCCCCTGGCGCAATGACCGGTACTCGTAACGCGATGACCATAATGCAATGACCGTAACGACCACACACGCGTTCACCGACGACGCGCTAGCCAACCACGACGCGGTCGCTCTCGCCGCGCTCGTTCGCGACGGCACGCTCAGCGCACATGAAGTCGCGACCGCTGCCGTGGCCAGGGCGCGGGCCGCCGACGCGACACTCAACGCCGTCGTGCTCGACGTTTACGACGCAGCCATCGCCCGAAGTGCAGCGTCTTGCTCGGGACCGTTCGCGGGCGTGCCAACGTTCATCAAGGACATGATCGACGTGGAAGGGCTCCCCACACGATTTGGATCCGAGGCGTTCCGTGCGGCAGCTCCGGCCAAACGAACCGATCCACTGGCGGCACAGATGTTCGAGATGGGCATGCTCTGCCTGGGAAAGAGCACGATGCCAGAGATTGGTCTGGTCCCGTCGACGGAGTTCCCTGGACGGGAGCCAACAAGAAACCCATGGAATCTCGAGCGCACCGCGGGTGGTTCATCCGGGGGTGCCGCGGCCTTGGTCGCCGCGGGGGTCGTGCCCATCGCGCACACGGCCGATGGCGGTGGTTCGACACGAATTCCGGCGGCGTGCTGCGGACTGGTGGGCATGAAGCCGACTCGCGGTCGTCTCATTCCTTCGGCGAACACCGGGAAACAGATCGTCTCGATCGTCGTCGACGGGGTCGTCACGCGCTCCGTTCGAGACACGGCCTTGTACTACGCCGAAGCCGAGAAACGACATCGCAATCCTGCGCTCAAGCCGATCGGGAACGTCGATCGACCCCTGGACCGACCGCTTCGCATTGCAACGATGACGTCCCTCGCAGGGCGAGGTCGGCTGGACGAGGCTACCCAGCGCGAGTTTGATGCAACCGTGGTTCTGCTCGAATCACTCGGCCACACCCTCGTCCCGTTCGAGCCCGCGATCGACGAGCGACTCGCCGAGGACTTCATCGTCTACTGGTCACTGATGGCGTTCGCCGTCACCCGCGGTGGCAAGTACACCTTGGGCCCGTCGTTCGAACGCAACCAGCTCACCGACGTCACCCGCGGTCTCGCGAGACGTTTCAAACGCAACATCGCCAAGGCACCGGGGGCCATCTACCGGCTTCGAAAGTCGGCAGCCATCCATGCAAAGGCCTTCGCTGACTTCGACGTGGTCCTTACCCCAACGCTCGCCCAGTTCTCCCCGCCGCTGGGCTACCTCGGCATGGACCTTCCGTACGAGGTGTCGTTCCCCAGAGTTGAGGAGTGGGTCTGCTTCACGCCGTACGCCAACGCCGCGGGCACCCCCTCGCTAAGCCTCCCACTGGGCCACGACGAAGAGACCAACTTGCCCGTCGGCATGCTCTTCGGCGGCCACCATGGTGATGAGCGCCTGTTGTTGGAGCTCGCGTTGCAATTGGAGCAAGCGCAGCCTTGGCGAACGCTTGCGCCCGCGAGCGCCTAACTCAGGCGCCCGGTAACTGCTTTTAGTCGGGGCAAGAGCCGTGGCCTGGATCGGCCCCGCCACACCCGGGGGGCGGACTCTGTGGCTCGGGAGCACCTGGAGCGCAGCTGATCACAAACTCGTGGGGGCCACCATTGCAACTGAAGGCGACGACCACCCCGCCCGCGCGCAGCGTCGCGAAGTCTTCGGCGGTGAGTACCACCTCATGACAGTGCGCATCGCCCGAGGCGTCATAGGCCTGCTCGACACCCGCGTCGATGTCAGCGAGGGGAATCGAGAGCGCATGCCCGTGGTTGTTTGAGATGGTGGCCACGACCATCGCATCACATGCGGCGGCGCCACCCGTACTGCCGCTTTCCGAGCCCATCTCGTCGCCGCTGCCAGTGTCGGCATCGTCAGGACCCGTGCTCGCGGATCCGGTCGTGCCGTCATCTTCGCTCTCGCCACCACCCCCGCTGCTGCCGCCGGTCTCGTTCTGGGCGGTCGGGGTCGCGGACATACCATTGTCACCAGAGCCAGAGGCAGGGCCAGATGTGCCCGAGCCAGTGTCCCCCGCAGTGTCGTCCCCCTCGCCATCGTCACCAGCACACCCTGCGGTGAAGGCCGCCACCGTCGCGGCGCAGCCACCGAGCATGGTTCGTCGCGTCGTATTCAAGTCAGTGATCACCCGCGCACACTAGCGTCACGCGTGCGCTTCACCGAAACAAACCGCAGCAAAACACAGGGCGGCAGCGCGGCCGAGGTACCGCGCCTTACGCTGCCGTCACATCCGGCCATCTTACTCGCGTCGGACACTCACCGTGACCACGTCCGCGGGCTCGCCCACATCGAGCGCAGCATCAGCCGTGATGTCATCAAGAAGCTGGGCAGCGAAGAACAGCGTGACGTAGCTCGCCGCGATATCGCGCGCCACCGCGTTGTCGAGATAGGTGAACGAGGTCCCGGGCCTCGTTTGCCGCACCCCCTCGCCGCACCCGGGCTGAAGATCGTCGACAATGTCGCAGATGTCGGAGAACGACCAATGGCCAGCGTCGGCAAACTCAACAAGCCAGGTCGGCGGGTTGGCGGCCTGAAAGTTGCTTCGTATCAGGCCATTGCCGATCTCGAGAATGCTGTTGTCCTCCTGCGCGAGCAACAAGAGCAGCGGCTCGTCGATGCTCTCGAGAGACACGCCCGGCAGCA
>JAESSZ010000125.1 GCA_016763875.1 Nannocystaceae bacterium | reverse complement strand
GGTGCCCGCGGAGGCGGCGGTATCCTTGCTGGGCGAGACCGCGCCGCGCCTGCGCGCGCACCTCGAAAGCAGCCGCGGCACTGCCTTGCAGCGCTCGGGTCGGTACCTCGAGGCGGGTGCGGCATTGCGTCGATCTGCGGAGTTGTTTGCCACGCTGCAAACCGGGCCCAGTGTCGCGGTCGCCAACGCGCTGATCAATCAGACGATCGTGCTCAATCACCTTGGTGAACGCGAGCGTGCCCTGGAGACGCTGGAGCGGGCGGCCGCAACAATCGAGACGCTGCTTGGTCAGGAGCATCCGCGGTACGGCGTGGTGGAGATAAACCTAGGCAATCTGCTCCTCATCTCGCAGAAGGACCAAGACGCGCGTCTCGCCTACGAGCGCGGCCTCAAGATCTACCGCAACGTGTATGGCGTCGACAGCATCCGGACCGCGCGCGCCCTTATCGGACTCATCTCCGCCGAGACGCAGCTCAATAATCTAGACGCGGCGCGCGAGCGAGGGCTCGAAGCCCTCGCGGTCCTCGATTCCCAGACAGAGCGGCCGAGAACCCTGGTCGGCGCGGTGCAAAACCTACTGGGGCGGACCGAGCGGCTGAAAGCCCAACGCACCCGAGACGAGGGCGCACGCCTCACTCATCTTGAGCGCGCGCAGCAGCACTACACCTTGGCCCTTGAGGAGTTTAGGGTGGTCTTTGGCGGCCGCCCGGACGAGCGCATCTTGAAGACGAACGCCGAGCTGTGTTCGTCGCTTCGTATGGCGGGCAAACGCGAGCTTGCACGGCGCCGCTGCCTTGTCGCCTTGGAAGCCCGCAGCGCGCTGGGGGAGCAACCCATGCGATCCGGTGACGCGTTGACGCTGGTCGAGTTTGGGCTGCTGGCCGATGACGCGGTCGAGAAGGAGTTGCTGCTGTGGAGCGGCCTTCAGCTCTATGCGACCCTCGAAGCCGGCGCGGACACGATCGACGGGCACTTCGCGCTTGCCGAGTTGTGGTGGGCCCGCCCGCGTGCCCGCCCGCGGGCACGCGCACTCATCGTGGGATTGAGGGAGAACGAACGCCACGGTTGGGAGCGGCAGCGGGTCGCAACTTGGCTCCGCACCCATCGCTCTTGGTGATGTGGGTCAACTCCCGGTCGGTGGCGGCGGTAACCCTGCGCTCCCGCACAACCCCATCACGAGCGCCGCGACCGCCATCTTGCGTTTCGTTTGGGCGTACTCGATGAACTCGGTCACCGTCGCTATCTTCTCGCCATAGGCCGGTCCTTCGGCGAGTTGCGTGCCCACGAATGTGTAGTCGGCATAGTCCCACCGGACCGACTCCGGGATACTCGAGACATCGCCGAAAAACGCATGATTGTGCCACTGGCTGGCCAACACAGCGCCTGTCGCGCCTTGCCGCAACTCGACGTGGTCGGGACCCACCGACGTCATCGTGCATAGCAGTTGGCCGTTGATGTCGAAGATCTCGTCTCCAAGCCCGGTCACGTTCCACAACAGCACACCCGCGGTTTCGGGACCTACGTAGGTATCTTGGTCGGCGAACTCCCACGCGAGGCACTCCGGTTCCACCACGGTCCCGGCATGGACCTCGATGTCGTTGTCGGCCGCAAACGCATAGTCCCGGAACTGGGAGTCGCCGTCGGGGTCGTTGTCAGGTGCGTCGCAGCCGACAAGCGCAAACGAGAGCACAGCAAGAACGAATGAAGTTGTCACATTCCGTAGCATCAGTACCTTCCTTGGTTCGGACGGGGGTCCGCGGTAGCTATTTCTATGGTAAGCACCAATACTATTCAGGTGATACCAAGCGCCGATCCTTGGCGCTTTGTGAGCCTGCTCGAAGTTTCATGGTCAGTCAAGAACGTAAGCTGGCTAACCAAGATCGAGACAGGCGGTAACGTGCCCTAAAACACCATTATCGCGGCTTTTACCGCGTAAACAGGCTAACGGGATCGGTCGGCAAGCGCCCGCAGAATCTCTGAGAGCGCAGCTCGCACACCCTCGGTGGCCGCAGCCGCGGGCACGCCGTGCTTGTCGGCGAGCAGCACGCCGATGTCGGCGGCCGTCCTGCGCCCGTCGATCGCCACCGCGATTGCAGCGAACATTGGGTGCGGCGCGCGGTAGTCCTCCAGACCGGCGAGACGAGGGATCGGCACGCTGGGGTCGGTGAGCCACACCGGCTCACCATCGCTGCCTGCACCCATTGCATGCGCCTGGCCTTCGCCAACGGCGTCGGTGTTCGCGTTGCGAGTCGCGCGAAGGGTAAGCACCATCTCGGTTCGCCCCTGCGAACCAGCGGGCGACACCATGTACGGCAAGCGTTCGAAGCGATGGGCCTCGATGCGAAACCCGGCGGCCTCGGCCATCATGAGCACTTCGTCGACGCAGTAGCGGTGCACGAATGCCGTATGGTCCGGGTGGTAGATCAGCGGCCCGTGGTTGATCCAGGTGCCACCTGCCGGAAGTACTCATGAAGCGTTGCGAAGATCTCCGTGAGATCCTTCGGGATTTGATCGATGAACCACGGCGTAAAAACCGTGTCGAACGCGTGGGGCCGCACTGGGGGATCCAGGCCATCGGCGAACGCGAACTTGAAACGACTCGCGCAATCGGCCGTCACATCAAGGCGCAGACGGCGGTCGACGGCCACCGATTCGGTTGACCGCGGGCGGATCGGGAACTCGAACAACGCGATCGCCTCGCCCCTTAGGATCCGCGACGCGACCCAAAAAGGAACGGGGTTGAGATCGATCGCCAGCGTCGAGTCCGCGTAGCGCCGATGCAGTTCCCACGGCAGTCGACAGGCTCCGGCACCGAGCACCAACATCTCGCCGAGCCGGGGCGTTGGGCCCAGCACGTGTTCCACCTCGGCGAGGGCAAGGGCCGTCTCACCGTTCTCATCACGCTCGCCCTCCCTCTCCTCCCATCCCCAATCCCGGTGGATTTGGTGGTAATAGGCGGTGAGTGTGCTTTCGCCAGGTACGCCGTCCGCGTCGTTCTGCGCTCCGGGCGCAGAGATCACCCCTGCGTCGCGAGCCAGGGTCGTAAGTCTGAGACGATGGTCCGCGAGTGCGTCGCGGAGCGACTGGGTTCGGGTGCGCGTGGCTGGATGGAGATCGCCGCTGCCGACGAGTTGGGCGAGCAGTCGATCCTGGGCCTCGCGATTGTCGCGCTCGAACGCGTGGACGCGAGCGCGCCACTGGGCCAGCGTCCGGTCGGGATCATGGACCAGACACGGGATGTCGCCGACGAGCGGGTACCGGCGTCCACAATCTTCACACGTGACCGTGGCCGGTTGAGCTGCCGCGGTCTGCGCCACGGCGTCGCCGACTGTGCCACTGGAGAGCGACAGAGCACCTCTGCAGCGGGGACAAACGAGATGTGAGTGCAGCACGACGGACGAGCCCTGCCGCTCGGGTGTAACACGGCGGATCCACTCGCCCGGTGCTTGGCCTTGGCGAAACCCGGCCTGGGATCTTCCCTGGGATCTCCGTTTGCATACTACATTCACCCACAGATCGAATTCGGGTCGGTAGCACTATCTAGTTTTCCGTGGAGCCGAAGGAGTCGGCATGCAAGGCCATGTATAGTTCGAGTCGGCTGGTCGCCCTCTTCCCCGGAACATGCCCTGACCGGCCAGAAAGCGAGTGTTGGCCACGGTGTTGAGAGAGCTTCACAAACGCTCCGCGTTGCGGCAGATATCCCTCCTTGCGGCCTGGGTCGGGCTGATTGTCCCTGGATGTAAGGACGACGATTCCTCGGGCGATGGCACCGATGGCACCGG
>JAESSZ010000124.1 GCA_016763875.1 Nannocystaceae bacterium | reverse complement strand
GGTGCGCGGCGACGAGGGCGGCCAGGTAGGCCTGCTGGTCTCGGGAGAAGCCGGGCATGTCGCTGAACTGCAGCAGATAGGCGCCGTGGGTATGGAAGCCTGAGAACGAGACCACGCGCCCCAGTTCGTGCAGTCGCGCGGCCCACGACAGCAAGAGTTTCGTGTCGGGATGGTGCATGTCCCACGCGTAGGCGACTTGGCCAAGGTGCGACAGCGCGGTCATCTCGACCCGGCGGGCGTGCGTCTGGTCGATGTGGTGCTGCACCGTCAGGCGTTCGATGGTCCGGTCGCGCACGTCTTCGTGTCGGATCCGTCCGAGGAAATCGTAGAGCAGTCCTTCACGCAACGCGCCGCTGGAGGCGGTCATCTTGCGGATCCGCAGACTCTTAAAGACGCCGTACAGGATAGCCAGGCCGCCAGCGATCACGGGCGCGCGATCGGAAGACAAGCCGGGGATCGAGAGCTGCGTGGTGCGGCCCTGAGTGCACAACTCGTCACGCAGTGTCCGTAGGCCCGCGAGGGTAATGCCGTCGTCCGCGAGTCCGTTGGCCCGAAGAATGCCGTCGATCGCGTTGATCGTGCCCGAGGCACCCACGGCGGTCACCCAGCCGAGTCGTTGGTAGTCGAGTTTGAGCGGTTCGAGTTCGACCTGCGCCGCGTTGACCGCCTCGCGAAACGACGCGCGCGAGATCTTGCCGTCGCCGAAGTGTCGCTGGGTGTGGCTCACGCAGCCCATGTGCAGGCTCTCTGTGCGACGCGCTTCGAAGCGCTCGCCGACGATGCACTCCGTGCTGCCTCCCCCGATGTCCACGACCAGTCGGCGCCCGACATCGTCCGCAAGATCGTGTGCGACGCCAAGGTAGATGAGTCGCGCTTCTTCCCGCCCACTGATGACTTCGATCGGGTGCCCCAGTACGCCCCTGGCCTCCACGATGAAGTCGGGGGCGTTTCGGGCCACGCGCAGCGTGTTGGTACCAACCGCCCGAACGTGTGCGTGCGCCAAAGGACGCAAGCGCTGCTCGAAGCGGGCCAGGCATTCCAGGCCGCGCTTGATCGCCGCATCCGACACGACCTTGTTCTCGTCAAGACCCACGGCGAGTTGCACGCGCTCCCGTAGCCGGTCAACCACCGAGACCTGCCCGCCTTGCAACCGGGCGACGATCATGTGGAAGCTGTTGCTGCCCAGGTCGATGGCTACGAGGTCGGAGCCCTCCGGCACCAAAGGCTGTTCGTTGATCGCGATGTCGCTCATGCCCGCTTGTTCGATCATCGGTCACGCCGCCGTTGGCTGTCACGTCGGGAGCACGGTAATGACGATGAGACTATCGTGATGCGGCACACGTGCGCGTCTGGGCCGCCCAGGTTCCGCGGCGACGCCCTGCTAGGGTCGCTCCCGATGACAACCTGCGCTTCTCGAACCGCCTGGCGGGTCTGGTTTGGGATCCTGCTAGCGGCGCTGGTCTCGCTGGCTGGGACCGCGTGCACCCGGTCTCCCGCGCGCTATGGCGGCGTGGTGAGCAACAAGGCGTTGCTCGATCCCGAGTCGGCGGCACAAACCGCGCCCGAGACCTACCGGGTCAAGTTCGAAACCACGCAGGGGACCGTTGTCATTGAGGTCCATCGTGAGTGGGCCCCGCGGGGTGCCGACCGATTCTACAACTTGGTCAAGCTCGGCTACTTCGAGGACATCGCGTTCTTTCGGGCGATCGACAGCTTCATGGTTCAGTTCGGCATTCACGGCACCCCCGCGGTCGCGCGTGCGTGGAAGGACTCCCCGATTGTCGACGACCCGCGCATCGAGGCCAACGCGCGCGGGACCATTAGCTTTGCCAACAGCGGGCCTGACACACGAACCACCCAGGTGTTCGTCAACTACCGCGACCACCGTGAACTCGACGCCATGGGCTTCACCCCGTTTGGCGAGGTCGTCGAGGGCATGGACGTACTCGATGCGCTGTACACCGGCTACGGCGAGGGCGGCCCGCAGAGCACCGGCCCCGATCAGGCAAAGATCGAGCGTCGAGGCAACGCGTACCTGCGCAAGGAGTTCCCGAAACTGGACTGGCTTATCAAAGCCCGTGTGCTGCCCGCGAGCGTGATGCCAGAGGGGCACTAGCCCTGAGTGCGCCAGTGGAACAGCAGGTTGAGCGTCGTTCTGGGGCCGCTGGGGCCGCTGGGGCCGGGCCGGTAACCGATCTGCGGGTGAGGCGTACCTTTGTGCGGTGACGACCAAGACAATCGCGCTCAAAACGATAGCGGTACTTTGCGCGTTGTTGGGCGGTGGGGTTGGGTGTCAGGCCGACGATGACGCGCCGCTCACGATGACCGCCGAAGGGCCGATCCCACAGGGAGACCGCGATGCCCTGCTGGATTGGCTCGAGGGCGGGGGCTATCTGGACTGGGACGCGGAGTCGTCGGTGCACGACGGTGCAGGTCCGCACTTCGGCGCGGTACGGACCTACGTCAATCCTGAGCTCATCGCCTCACTGCGGGCAGAGACTCCGGAACATCCGTCCGATAGCGCGACCGTCAAGGAACTCTACGGCAGTGGCAAATCGGTCAGAGGTTGGTCGGTGTCGATCAAGACCGCCGAAGGACTCGACGACGGCGACGGCTGGTACTGGTACGAGTTCTATGACGGCGCAGTGTTGGCCGACGACGATGGGCTTTCGGTATGCACGGGGTGTCACGCTGGCGGGAGCGACTTTGTTCTGTCGCCGTTTCCGTTGCAGTGAACGCATCACGCAACCGCACGCATACAACCGCTCGACGCTCGACGCTCGCGAATCGTCGAGCCCGTCGCGCGCCGCCGCAGCTTGCTTTTGCTAGCATCGTGTTCCATGGTGGGGCATCGACTTCTTCGAGCAAGAGGACGGGATCGACAGTCGAATCCGCGTTCACGACGAGAACCAGGTGGAGCTCAAGCTTCACTACGCTATCGACCCCACGGCACGGCTGACGCGATATCAGGTCGAGGCCTACTTCTTTATCCCGCAGACGCTCGGGGTCAATAGCTACACCTACGGCCGCGAGGAGTTCTTCGCGGACGTCCATGCCTACATTCGCTTCCGCACCCCGCTGCACCCGTTGCACACGCTGGCCGATGCTTCGAATCCAGACTCGGCGCTGGGGCGGGTTCACGCCGCACTGCAAGACGGTGAGCGGGACGAGATCTCAAGCGCGCTGCGCATGCTGGCGTGCCTGGTACGGGCCTCGTCGCGAGACGCGGTGCGTGGCCTGGTGCGCCGCATAGAGAGACTCCAAGAACGCCCTGGTGAACATCAGGTGCTCCTCGATGATCTGCGACGCGGGGTCGACTCGCTCGTCGATGTTGCGCGCACGCTCCTGGGCAGGTTTCGAGAGTCGCGCCCCGTATTCTTGCATCCGCAGTCACCCAGTTGGCAGCACGAACTTTACGAGTACACCGACGAAGCTCTGAGCGTCTTTCTCGAGGCGCATCTGACCAAGCTCCTCGCCGCACTCGATCGCAGTGACACGCTGCGCGAGGCGGTCCTTGAGCCGCGGGCGAACCTCGTGGCACTGATCATCGCCGAGCAAAACCACCGGCGTGCCGCTGACTACGTGACAGTGGTCGACAGTGGTCGTCCCGACGGGGCTTATGTGCACCGTCGCGGCATGCTCAAGAAGTTCATCAGCTCGGTGCTGTTTTTGGAGCTATCGAAGGAACTCGAGGGGCAGCGCTTGGCGCAGTTCGGGGCTGCGATGGCGGCGGGTGTCGCGATGCTTCTGTCGACCGTGTTGGCGATTTGGAGCCAGCAGGTCTACGGCGTCAACACGTTCCCGTTCGTTGTCGCCTTGGTGCTCGGTTACATGCTCAAGGACCGGATCAAGGATTGGCTCAAGGCCTACTTCTCGACCAAGGCCACCCGCTGGCTGTACGACTACAGCGTACGGATCTACGACCCGATGTCATCGGTGACCGTAGGGAGATGTCGCGAGACGTTCGCCTTCTTATCGCGCGCTCGGATTCCCACCGCGATTTGGCGTTGTCGACACGCGGACACGATGGGCGCCATTGAGACCGAGAACAAGCGCGAGGTGGTGATGCGTTACGTCAAAGACGTCGCGCTCGCGGGCCGCCGCATCGACCGTCGCATCGCGCGTGCCTCCGACATCAGCGATATCGTCCGCCTCGACGTCTCTCGGTTCTTGGTGCGCATGGACGACGCCAAGCAGCGCGTTCCGGTCTATGATCCGGACTCGGACCAGATCCGAACGGCCAAGTTGCCCAAGCGCTACCACCTCAACGTCGTGCTGGTGCTGCAGGCCAACCGCAAGGTCGTACAGATGGAACGCTTCCGCCTGGTGCTGGACAAGAACGGGATCAAAGAGCTGCATCAGGTGGCCCCAACCGCCACGGCGGCGGCAGTGGCGGAGAGACGCGCTGGGCGGGCTCTCCAGGCGCAGCGCGTCTGACCGCGCCTACAAGGAGATTGTCGGCAGCGGATCGGCGAGCACGAGCGGGCAGCCAGTCTTGCTGCGGATCTCCTCGACCGTGACGTCGGGCGCCAACTCGATCAGACGTAGCCCACCGTCGACGATCTCGAAGTAGCCCAACTCGGTCGCGATCTCATGCACCACGTTCTTGCCGGTCAGGGGAAGGGTGCACCGCGGCAGGATTTTCGGATCGCCGCGCTTGTTGGTGTGCGACATCATCACGACCACCCGCTTGGCACCCGCGACGAGGTCCATGGCGCCGCCCATGCCTTTGACCTTCTTGCCTGGAATCATCCAGTTCGCCAGGTCGCCGCTCGCACTGACCTCCATGGCGCCGAGCACACACAGGTCCAGATGGCCGCCGCGAATCATCGCGAAGCTGTCGTGGCTGCCGAAGAACGAGGCCCCCGGGATAGCGGTCACCGTTTGTTTTCCGGCGTTGATCAGGTCGGCGTCGACCTCGTCCTCGGTGGGGAACGGGCCCATGCCGAGCAGGCCGTTTTCGCTGTGCATCACCACGTCCATTCCGGGTGGAATGTAGTTGGCGACGAGCGTTGGCATACCGATGCCGAGGTTGACGTAGTAGCCGTCGCGCAGTTCCTGGGCGACACGTTGGGCGATTTGGTCTCGTGTGAGGGGCATGGTGGCGGGTCCTCAAGCCTCGCGGGTTGTCCGAAACTCGATGGGTTTGTCGTACGCCTCGCCCTTGACGATCCGGTTCACGTAGATCCCAGGGGTGTGGACAGAGTTCGGGTCGATCTCGCCGGGTTCGACGAGTTCCTCGACTTCCGCGATGGTGACAGTAGCCGCCATCGCCATCGTTTGGTTGAAGTTGTTGGCGGTGTGCCGAAACACCAGGTTTCCGTGGCGGTCGCCTTTCCACGCCTTGATCAGCGCAAAGTCGGCCCGAAGCGCGTGCTCAAGCACCACCATGCGACCGTCGATCTCGCGAACTTCTTTGCCCTCTGCGATGGGCGTGCCGTACCCGGTGGGGGTGTAGAACGCGGGAATGCCCGCGCCCGCAGCACGAATGCGCTCGGCGAGTGTGCCCTGCGGGACCAGGGAAACCTCAAGTTCCCCCGAGAGGTACAGCTGCTCGAAGTGCTTGTTCTCGCCGACGTAGGACGAGGTCATTTTCTGGACCTGGCCCGTGTGCAGCAAGATGCCAAGGCCCTTGTCGTCGACCCCGCAGTTGTTCGAGATGACATGGAGGTTTTTGACCCCCTTGGCCGCGACTGCTTTGATCAGATTCTCGGGGTTGCCGCATAGCCCAAACCCGCCCGACATCATCGTGATGCCGTCGGTCATGTCGGCTATTGCCGCTTCCGGAGACGCGTACGTCTTGTCCATCGCGCCGCGAGCCTATCACCCGCTGGCCGGCGGTGAGGCGTCAGGCGCGGCCGGCCTGCGCGGCGTCTCGGATCGCGGCGATAGCTCCGTCGTATCCCTGCTGCCGGGGATTGTGGAAGACAGCGCTCCCAGCGACGAAGGTGTCCGCGCCGTCGTTGGCCAGTGCGCCCACGTTGCGCTCGTCGACCCCACCGTCGAGCTGTATGCGGATCTCAAGGCCGGCGTCGATCACTGCCTGGCGCAGCGCGCGGATCTTGGGACGGACGCCGTCGATGAAACTTTGGCCGCCGAAGCCCGGATTGACGCTCATGACGAGCACAAGATCGCACAGCGGCAGCACGTGGAGGATCGACTCGACGGGCGTGTGCGGGTTGAGGCTCACGCCTGCGAGCACTCGGCCGCCGTCGTGGTGGGGCAGGGCACGAATCTGCTGGAGGTTGCGATGCAGGTGAGGGCACGCCTCGACGTGAACGGTGATGACGTCGGCACCGGCCTTCGCGAAGTCGCCCACGTACCGTTCGGGCTCGACGATCATCAGGTGGCAGTCCAGTGGCTTGGCGGTCACCGAGCGCAGCGCTGCCACGACCGGGGGGCCGATCGTGATGTTTGGGACGAAGCGCCCGTCCATGACATCGACGTGGATCCAGTCGGCACCCGCCGTATCGATCGCGCGGACATCTGTACCGAGTTGGGCAAAGTCGGCGCTCAAGATCGAGGGCGCCACGACGATCGGAGCCGGCATGGCCACGATGTATCACAACGCGTCCGGCCTCTGGCTGAGGCCATTTACGGGCCTGAAACCGCCGATATCGCCAGGTTCACCAGCGTTGGGTCGTAGCTCAGCCATACGTAGGCGGCGAAGCCGAAGAGCAGGAGAATTCCCTCCCAGCGGACCAACTCGCGGCCCGTCAGCGCCAGAAATCCGGCGAGCGTGGAGCACAGCACCATCGCGACCGCGCCCAGCCGAAACGCGGGATCAATCGGGCCGGGTGCCAAGCTCGCCCCTATGCCCGCCACCGCTAGCGCGTTGAAGAGGTTGCTGCCCACGACGTTGCCCAGGACCAGATCGTGCTCGCCCTGTCGGATGCCGGCAATCGAGGTTGCCAGCTCCGGGAGGCTGGTTCCGACCGCGATAAGGGTCATGCCAACGAAGGCCGAGCCCAGGCCTATGGACTCCGCCAAAGTGGTCCCTCCGCGTACCAGAAGGTCGGCGCCGAGCAGCGTCAGCGCCAGAGCGAGCAAGCCGGCGATGACCTCGCGACGCGCCGAGACCGGCTCTGCGGCGGGCTTGTCGGAGGCGGGACTACTGCTTGAGCGATCGAGTCGCGCCCATCGCACGATGAGCCACGCTGCGGCGACCATCCCGGTCAGCAGGACGATGCCCTCGACTCGGGTGACGCGCAGGTCCCATAGCATCACCGCAAGCAGCGCGACCGCGCCAAACATCAGCGCCCCCTCGCGCTTGAGGACAGCGAGGTTGCCCGCGAGCGGGGTGAGCAGGGCGGTGCCGCCTAGGACCATCGTGACGTTGGCGACGTTGGAGCCGACCGCGTTGCCGATCGCGAGGTCAACCTCGTTCTTTGCCGCGGCCAAGCCAGACACCAGCAGTTCGGGCGCCGAGGTGCCCATGCCAACGATCAGCGCGCCCACCAAGATCGGAGACATGCCCCAATGACGCGATAGGCGCGCGGCAGCTGTGACGAATCGATCGGCGGCAAAGGCCAGCAAGAGCAGGCCGGCGACGACCGTGGCCGCTGGGTAAAGCACGCGAGCGCAGAGTATCGCGTGCTTTTTGACGCGGGAAAAGCCACCCCGCAACGGGCCTCATCTTGCGGCGAGGAGGGATGGCTCGCGGGGCGCTACGCGGGCGGAAGCTCGAGCCGCGCCGTGTAGAAGCCCTCGGTGTCGTCGAGTTCCGGGGTTCGGTGCTGCTCGCGGACCAGGATCGGGGTCGGAAGCTCTCCCGGGGACTCGATGACGGCGCGAACGATCTGCGGACCCTCCTCGGGTTCGGGGCTGCACACGGCGTACACCAGGCGCCCGCCGGGACGCACGCGGGCCAGGCACCGACGTAGCAGTGCGGTCTGAAGTTCGGCACGTGGACCGACATCCTCCGCCTGCCGGACCCACCGGATCTCGGGGTGGCGGGCGAGATTGCCCAAGCCGGTGCACGGCGCATCGAGCAGCACCGCGTCGAAAGGCCCGTGCTGGTCCACTTCCGGCAGCTCGCCCGTCAGATCGCCCTGCACAACGTGGAGATCCAACTCGCGGTGGTGGCGAGCCAAGGTCGTGCACAGTGATGCCAGGCGGCGCTCGTCGGCGTCCGCGGCGATGAGGCGACCGAAACCGATGGTTTCGGCGAGTTGCCGGCTCTTGCCACCCATGCCCGCGCACGCATCCAGAACGCGTTCACCGGCCACAACGTCGAGCATGCGTGCGGGTTCCTGGGAGGCAAGGCCCTGGACAACGAGGGTTCCTGCGTCGAACAGCGGGCCAAAAAACAGATCGCCCGCCCCCTGAACGCGCAGCGCCTGGGGATGCTCGTCGGGCTCGTCTACGGTCGCGTGCGGGTGATCGCTACGCAACTGGCTTGCCGCCTCGGCGCGGCTCATCGCGGATCCAATGACGCGGACGTCAACCCGCGGGGGCACGGACAATCGCTCAGCGCGCAGTCGTGCTCGTTCATCGCCGAGTTCGTTGACCCAGCGCTTGGCCAGCCATGGTGGAATCGACCAGCGGCCGATGAGGGCCTCCACGGCGGGGGCACTGGCCAGCGTTTCGTCCAGCGCCTCGCCATCGCGTTCGATGCCCGCGGCGATCGCCTGGACCAGACGCTTGAGACGTCCCGATCGATCGAGAACAAGGCTCACGCGGACCGCTTCACTGATGGCGGCATGCGGTGGATGGCCGAGTTCTCGCAGCTCAAGTGCGGCGACGCGCAGTAGCGTGCGGACTTCGCCTTTGATCTTGGCCGGTTTGTTTGCGCGCGCATCAATGTGTCGGTCGAGGCGCGCGCGGTGGCGCAGCACGCCGTACACGAGGTGGGTCACCAACCCGCGGTCGCGACCCGACAGGCCGCGCGCGCGTTCCAGATGCTCCGAGAGCACGCGATTGGAAAAGGCCGATCGTCGCTCGATGTCGCGGAGAATCTCGATGGCAATCGCTCGTGAGGAGCGGGTGGTCTTTGTGGCGCTCAATCGTCGTCCTCGGGCATCAACTCGGCGCGCAAGATGTCCGCAGCTTCGCCCCATCGGTACATCGGGACCAGCCCGACGTCCCTCATTGCGAGCCGACCTTCTTCGTCGATGATCAACATCGCAGTGTCATCGTCGGCGAGCCCGAACGTCGCGCGGGTCTTGGCGGCCGTGGGCACCACGGTCCAGCCAGGGATCGGCAAGTCGACATCACCGACGAGTACGCCATGAGCACCCTTGAGGTCCATCTTGATCGCACTGGCGGCGAGGCGAATCTCGGGGGTGTCCATCAACGCCATACCGTCGGCCATGTCGCCGTCGAAGCCGCCATCAATCCCGGGGATCTGCGCCTTGGTGACGGGCCCGCCCAGAAAGATCAACGCGCACGGGCGGTCGCGACAGGTCTCGTTGTTGACGCCGCCGACGGAGAACGTCGGGGCCTCGGGTGGGGGTGGCGGCAGTTGTGCACCCAGCAGTCGGCGAAGATCCTGCAGTGCCTCACCCTCAATCCCGCCGCTCTTACGCAGCAG
>JAESSZ010000123.1 GCA_016763875.1 Nannocystaceae bacterium | reverse complement strand
CCTCCGCCGCGCTCAACAGCCTCGCCTCCAGCTCCTCCCAGTACGCTTCTTCGGCAAGCTCACTCCGGCGGGAGATCAAGTCCTCGACGCGGTTGATCGCGGCGCGGGGCGGGTGTCTGCGCGTGACGGCGTTCCCTCGGTCCACCCCGACAACGCGTCGGCCAGCGACGGCCTCGCCAGGTCCGACGCGGCGGGTGCCTGCTGCTCTTGGCGGGAGTTTTCGTGGGCGGCAGGCACAGCGCGTCGCGCCTCGGCCTCGAGCGAGGCCATTGCCTCGCGGACTGCCGCGTACACGCGCTGCGGATCGCCGAAGCGAATCTCTACCTTCTGAGGATGCACGTTGATGTCGACTTCATGGGGCGGCGGCTCGACCCACACGCACGCCACGGGTTGAGTGCCCGGGGCCAAACGACCTGGCAGGCTCCCCCCGTCGCCTCCCGCATGCGTGGCCGTGTGAGCAGCCGAGACGATCTTGGCGATGTTCGCCTCCCGAACAACCCGTCGCCGCACCACGACCGTGACCCCACCGCCGCGCCGCGTGGTCGCACAAGGCGTCATCAGCCACGCATCCACAGCAACCCCGTCGCGCTCGCAGTGAACGTAGCGCATGGGGTCCGTCCCGCCACGTCGTCTCAACAACTCGCAGACACGGCTCGCCTGATCCGAAGGCGATAACTCAAGCAACGTGCGACGGCCGTGGATCAGCGAAAAGCGCACCTGCGGGTGCACGATCGCGAGCCTCACGAGGGCCTCGCTCACGTGGCCGACTTCGGTCGCCTCCGTACGCAGGAACTTGCGCCGCGCGGGCACATTCGCAAACAGATCGAGCACTTCAATCCGCGTCCCCACTGCCATCCCCGCGGGTTCAATCGACAGCACGCCGCCCGGTCGACACCGCACAAGCTGCCCCACCGATTCGCCGAGGCGGCGAGAAGCTATTTTGACGCGAGCCACCGCCGCGATGCTCGCCAGCGCTTCCCCTCGAAACCCGAGCGTCTCGATGGTGTCGAGGTCCTCGGCGCGACGTAACTTGCTAGTCGCGTGGCGCTGCAGGGCCAGAGTCAGATCCTCGGGATGAATCCCGTGACCATCGTCGGTGACCACGATCGACGCTGTCCCGCCTTGGGTCAGGCGAACATCAATGCGGCGCGCCCCCGCGTCGATCGCGTTGTCGACCAACTCCTTGACCACGGACGCCGGGCGCTCCACGACCTCGCCCGCCGCAATCTGGTCTGCGAGCGCGTCACCGAGCGCGGCCACGCGCGGTAGCGATTGATCGTGTGAAGTCGGGAACACCAAGACAAGGCCGCGACGCCCAGGACTCAGGTGCCGGTGTCGATGTACACAACCCGGTTCCGTCCGGACTGTTTGGCCATGTAGAGGCGCGCGTCGGCCCGCTTCACCAGGTCATCGGCGTTAGCGACCGAGGTGTCGAGGTCCGAGACTCCGACGGAGATCGTGAGCGGGATGTGCCGCCCCTCGAAAACAAACCGTGTGTCCTCGACGAGTTTTCGCACCGTCTCGCCAAACTGAGCGGCACCATCCAGGTCGATCTCGGGCAGGATCGTGGCGAACTCCTCGCCGCCGTACCGCGCCACGACGTCGACCTTCCGCGCGCGCTCCCGCACCAACTCGGCCACCTGCCGCAAGACGTGGTCGCCTGCGCGATGCCCGAACGTATCGTTGCAACGCTTGAAGTGGTCGATGTCGAACATCATCAGGGCCAACGGGCGATCGTAGCGCCGTGCCCGCGAGAGTTCTCGCTCAAGGGTCTCGATAAAGTACCGCTTGTTGAAGATCTGCGTCAGCCCGTCGACGGTCGACAGCCGATAGATCTCCTCGTGGTACGAGCTCTCGATGTTGTCGCCCGTGAGGAACTTGAAGATCGAGCGACCCACTTTGATGAGGTCGCCGTCCTTGAGGTAGGCCTCGTGAATCTTGTGGTCGTTGACGTACGTGCCGTTGGTGGACTCGTTGTCGCGAACCTTCACGCCGTTCTCATCCATCATGATGGTGGCGTGGGTCCGTGAGACCGAATCTTGGCTCACGCAGATATCGTTGACGGTCGCGCGCCCGATCGTCATCTCGCGTCCCTCAATGTTGTACTTGCGCCCAAGCTCGGCGCCGTAGATCACAACAATGCACGCGTCTTTCTTTCGGCGTGTGATGCCGGTGTCTTACACCTTGTGGATGACGGTGACGATCGTTTCGTCGCGCATGCGTCCTTCGCGAAGACCCCGCTGCTCGGAGGGGTCTAGGTTAGCAGACGGAACCATACGTTCGCAGCGACGCCAAGAGAACGGCGTGTTGCCGTTGTCGGTGACGAGTCGTCGTTTTCCTACAATGTAGGTATACTGGAGTTGACGTAGGTCGATCGCAGGCGCGCTGATGCTGGCTTTTTGGCCGAGCCGCCGGGGGACTGCTATAGCCCCTCTCGGTGGCCTACACGGGCAATACGGGCAAGACTTCAGGCCGTTTAGGCGGCCTTGGCGCGGTGTTTTTTCTCGGCACGTTGGGCGCGATTGCGTTCTACGTGCAACGCCAGGAGGTCCCGTCTGAACACGATCTCGTGCGAAAGGCCGCAACCGTTCTTCCGCATGAGGTCGCGGAAGAAAAACCCCGGGCGCTCCCGTGGGAAGATCGCCTCGATCCAGGCGCGGCCTCGCTCGTGCCTTACGAGTCCGCGAAAACCCCTGCCCCGGACGGCAGCGTGGCCGACGACCCCACAGGCCGCAAGGTCGAGCCCGGCAGCGCGCGTCTGGTCCAAGACCTCAACGATGGTCACCGCATCCTGCTGACGCTGGATCCGGTGCTGCAGGATTCGGCGCTCACGATTTTCAGAAACCGCGAGATTCCGTACGCCGCGGCGGTCATGCTCGACCTGCGCGACAACGCGGTGTTGGTACTGGCGGGACACTCCTCGATGGACGCCGAAGTCGATCCGATGGAGATCGTCACCAACGCGTGGGCACCGGCAGCCTCGACGTTCAAGCTGGTGACGACCGCCACGCTGCTCGACGCGGGCGCCGCCACACCGAGTACTAAGGTCTGCTTTGCCGGTGGGTTTCGAGGGATCACAGACGCTGAGCTTCGCGACGATGCGTCGCGCGACCAGCGTTGCGAAACGCTATCGGACGCTATCGCCCACTCCTATAACCTCGTGATCGGCAAACTCGCACTGCGCCACCTCGATCAGGCGCAGCTCGTGTCGATGGCCAAGTCGCTGCAGTTTGAGCAGAAGATCCCGTTTGAACTGTCGATCGAACGCTCGCCAGCCCACATCCCTGCCGACCCCATCGAGCGAGCCAAAGTCGCGGCAGGGTTTTGGAACGTCGACCTCTCTCCGATCCACGCAGCGGTCTTGGCCAGCATCCTGGCCCGTCGAGGCGTGATGCAGCCGCCGCATCTCATCGCCCAGGTCATCGGACCCGACGGCACGGACCTCACGCCCCCCCGCCCCGGCATCGACCGCGTGCTGTCTCGCGAAGTCGCCGAACAACTTGGCGAGATGATGATCGGCACCACGCGGAACGGCACGGCACGCAAGAGCTTCCGCGATGGGCACGGCAACGATTACATTGCCGATGTGGTCGTCGCGGGCAAGACCGGTAGCCTCACCGGCAAAAAACCCCCAGCACTCAACTACAACTGGTTTTTGGGCTACGCACCCGCGGACCGCCCCGAGATCGCGTTTGCCGTGCTGTTGGCGAACTCCCCAAGTGGCGGATCAAGGCCCACTATGCGGCTCGACGGCTCGTTCAGATCTACGTTGAGCGTCGCTCCGCGATAGCCCGTGCCCGCGAGGCGCGGTTGACCTCCAACGCGCTCACATTGCCCGAACGAGACGAAAGCGGTGCTCTGGTCGCGACGGGACCCGCGAAGAAACAATCAGGTAACGGCGCCCCGTCACCGGGACGCGACGGCACTGGCCCAGCTGGTGGCAACGGCGCCGCCCCCCCGACCGCGGCCCCCGG
>JAESSZ010000122.1 GCA_016763875.1 Nannocystaceae bacterium | reverse complement strand
GTGCAGCCCCCCGCGGTGAACGTGCCCCCCGGTTTGAGCCAGACCTCACGCACGCGTGCGACCCCGCCGATCCACGTTCCGTTCTTGCTGCCGAGGTCGCGGAGTGTTGCACCGCTGTTGCCAATTTCGAGTTCGAAATGGACGCTGCTGATCATCTCGTCGCGCAGGACGAGGCTATTGTCCGGGTGAGCGCCCGCGGTGATCTTCGGCCCTTGAACGGCGATTGTTCGTTCTCCGGCCGCATCCCAGACGCGTAGGCCGATGAGGCCCGGACGGCTATCGAGGACCTCTTTGGCGTGAAGCTGGCTAAGAGTGGCGGTGAATCTGTCTTTCGCGCTGGTCATCGGCTTCAACTGAGGGCGAAGAAGTGCAAAGTGTAGGCCCAGACCGAACCGGTTGCGCGCTGCCCGGCTGCGTGAGACTTTTGAAAAAGTCTGAGGAGACGGGTGGCAGGTAGACCGGTCAACGCTTGTGCGGGTTCTCGGTCAGGTTGACGCCCAAGAAGGCCAGGTGGCACCCTGAAAGCCAGCGACATCGCAGTTGGCCTGGCTCTTGCGAAGGTGACGGAAGACGTGACTCGTTCCCTGCCGATACTCCCGCAAAACGCGCGCTCTCGTCGCAGGCTGACTGATACCGCTTGCAGCGGACGTCTCGGTTTTATTGGGGTGTTGTGGTTGGTGATCGTGGGGTTCAGCATCCCAGCGTTAGCGGCTGCCCAAGAGCGTGACGAGGCCTCACCGCAGGAAGTCGTGCTCAAGGTCGTCTCTAACATCGGGGGCGACGATGCGTTGGCGCTGCAAGCACAAGTGAGGGGTCACGTCACAAGCCAGCTCTCGGACCTTGCGATCGTGGCAGCACCAATCGGTGAAGTACAGCTCACGGTGGTGGTCGACTGGCGGGACGAGGCTCGCACGACATACGCAATAGCCGTCGCACTGACACACGATGGTGAGCCCATCGCCGAAGACCAGCGCTCGTGCAAGCTATGCAGCAGCGCGCAGTTGTTCGAGGCGGTCGAAGCGAGCGTCGCCGAGGTGGCCGTGTCTATGCCCGAAGTCGCCGCGCTCCCGCAGCCTAAGCACAAGCCAGTGTCGGCCGAGCGTCGCACCCAGGTTGACGAGAGCGACAAGCCTCGGGCGCTCACGGGACTTGGCTGGGGAGGGGTTGGAGTCGTTGGAGTCGGTGTTGGCGTCATCATTGGTGGCGCGGTGCTGTGGGCCAAGGGCAAGACCACGCGGCTCAGCCCCCAAGGGGCGGCATGGCTCGAAGTCCGAAACTATCGCCCGCCCGGTATTGCGATGGTTGCGACTGGGACCGCGATTCTCGTGGCGGGAGCCGTCATGATTTCCGTGAACGTTCGTCGAAATCGGCGCGCACGCGGGGTTGTCTTCGTGCCGCAAGGTGGGCAGTACAGCGTTGGGGTCGCGGCGGTTGGGAGGTTCTGAGCCCATGGCGGACGACGAAGTGCACGTTGGGCCGTATGCGCTCCAGGGAGTGCTGGGAGAAGGTGGCAACGGTCAGGTGTATCTCGCCTGGAAGCCCAATCCCACGGGGATACCGCTGCCTGTTGTCCTGAAGTTCCCACTCCAGCGATTTGCGACCGAGGCAGCGGATCGCGAGCGGTTTCTGAAGGAAGCCCGTCTTGCAATGCTGCTGGGTGCGCATCCCAATATTGTGCATGTGAGCGATGTTGATCTCCACAAGGGGATGCCGTACATCGTGATGGCGTATGTCGATGGCCTAGATCTGAATCGTGTGCTCAAGCACTGTCGCGATGAAGACAGAGGATTGCCGCTTGCTGCCGTGTACTCGATGTCGGCGGACGCGGCCGCAGGACTGCACTACGCGCATGTCGAAGCAGCCGAGACGAGCGGGAATCCTGTGCGGATTGTCCATCGCGATGTCAAACCGGGCAACATGCTGGTGACGCGTGATGGGCATCTGAAGCTGTGTGACTTTGGGATCAGCACGACGATGGACGAGGTTACCTCGGGGAAGTTCATGCGCGGGACCTACCGCTACATGAGTCCCGAGCACATCCGTTGCGAGATTCGCCCTGAGATGGACATTTACGCGCTGGGGGTGATCGCATGGGAGATGGTCGAGAACCGAGTATATCGGGAGGAACATCAGGGGTCCCAGCACTTCACGGCAACCTTGGACGGGCAGACGCCAAAGATGGAGAACAGTTCCACGCCCGAGCCGCTCATGTCCTTGATCGAAGCGTGCCTGGAGCCGAACCCACGCCAGCGCCCAACGGCAGCGCAGTTCATGACGGCGCTTCGTAAATGTCCGGGGTTTTCGCGTGACCCGGAACACGTCAAGACGGTCGTCTCATCCATCCTCGGGTCACAGCGGAGAACGGGGCGAACGCTCAATGGGTTCTCGTCGACGCCAGAACTTGCCGCTACATTTGCTGCCCTAGAAGTCGCTGCCAAGCCGACGGCGGACCCTGTGCTGCCGCGAGGTCCGGGCGAAGACGAGCCTGGCAAGACAAAGGGGCGCGAAGCGGACGCGCCCAATGCTTATCGCCGCCGTCCGGGAACCCCCGGTAAGCCCACCCCTACGGCCACGCTCAGTGCGAAGCACCCCCGGCCCGTGGACAAGACGGTGCTGCTTGCCGCGCCATTCCCCGAAGTGCGACGCGGAGAACAGCGAGTGGCGGCGGACATCGTGTTGACCGTCGAGCGGGGGCGAACGGAGCCAGCACCAGCGGCTCACCCATCGCCCACACCGGGGCGTGCTTTCCTGCCCTTCGCGGCCGAGACGCTCGACGTCGCGACGCGGTCGGTGGCGGTCAAGCGGCGGCGACCCGCTCGCGCCTTGGCGGGCGTGTTCTTGGGAAGCATGCTCGCACTCGTTGCCGCACTCCTCGTTGGGCATTTTCTAGGACTCGATGCCTACTCGTCAGTTTCACCTGGCGAGACCGTGGGTCGGGCCCGGGAAGCGAGTTCGCGGCCGGTCGAAGACGTTTCCCATGCGGTCCCTCTCATCCCGGACTCGAACGAGATCGTCCCTGCGCCGACGGTCGTAGGAGACTTGGAGCCCGCAGTGGATGTGTCGCGCGCACCGAATCCCGAGCCGCCAGCGGTCGAGCCC
>JAESSZ010000121.1 GCA_016763875.1 Nannocystaceae bacterium | reverse complement strand
CGCGGGTACGACAACCGCAGCATCGAACGAGCCGTCAATCGACTCGGCCAGCGCCAGCGAGCCTGACTCGGCGTGGCGCTCGAGGTAACGCTTGATGCCCGGCCTATCGATTCCGCCGGGCATCAGTGCAACGCCGCTCGCAGCGGCAGCTCAGCCACAATCGCCGCTTCGGCCGCCAACAAGATGTCCAAGCGCGCCCCGATGTCCTCGTCGGGAAACGTTTCACGCGCCAGGGCAACGAACAAACCGTGGTGCCGAGCCTCTGAACGCGTAATCTCGACGTAGAACGCTTTGAGATCGCCCGTGGGCAACGCGTTGGCCACCAACCCGAAACGCTCGCACCCACGGGCTTCGACTACGCCAGCGACCAGCAGACGATCGAGCAGACGCTGGTCGCGACCGGTACGCACATGCTTCATCAGCCCGCCGACGTAGGGGTCGGGGGTATCGGCGGACAGCCGAAGTCCCCGCGCGGCGCACAGCTGCCACACGCGATGAAAGTGCTCGAGTTCCTCGCGCGCGAAAGCGATCAGCCGATCGAGGATCGCGGGGCGGTCGGGGTAGCGCACGACAAACGACATACCCGTGGCCGAAGCCTTGCGTTCTGCTGCCGCGTGATCGATGAGAAACGCGTCAAAGTCGTCCATCACAACCTCGAGCCAGCGTGGATCGGTGGGCGTGGTCAAGGCGAGCATGCTAAGGAGGCTAGCAGCACCCGCAATGGACTACGTCGGCCGGATCTTTCGCCCCCCCAGTGAGGCCAACAGCCTGCTCGTGCAGGTCACGGTCGGCTGCAGCCACAACCGCTGCGCCTACTGCGACATGTATCGGGACAAGAAGTTCCGCCCCAAACCCCCAGAGCAGATCACGAAGGACATCCTTGAGGCGGCCAGCGCTGGTGCCGTCAATCGCCGGGTTTTTCTGTGCGACGGCGACGCCCTGATCTTACCCACGCGCAAACTGCTCGCGGTCCTGGCGCAGATCCGCGAACATCTTCCCTGGATCGAACGCGTTGGGGTCTACGGCGACACCCGCAGCGTGGGGCGTAAGTCGACCGAGGAGCTCACCGCCCTGCGCGAGGCCGGCTTGGGCATCGTCTATCACGGCATGGAGTCTGGCGACGACGAGGTCCTGCTCGCGATCGACAAAGGGGGCACCCGCGCCGAGAGCATCGAGACGGCTGCCAAGCTACGGGAGGCCGGCATCATCCACTCGGTGATGGTGCTGCTGGGCGTTGGCGGGGTCGCCCGGTCGCAGCAACACGCGACGAACACGGCCTCGGCCCTCACGGCGATGCAGCCGCAGTACGTAGGCACGCTAACGACCACCGTGGTCCCCGCCACGCCCCTGGCACAAGCCGAGGCGCGGGGTGACTTTGAGCTGCCCGGCAAGTTCCAGATGTTGCAGGAGTTGCGGACCATTGTGGCCGAGAGCAACTTCACCGCGACGCGATTCTCAGCCAACCACGCGAGTAACTACCTGCCGATCCGTGCGGAGATGCCCCGCGACAAGGAGGCCGTCGTGCTCGCGCTCGACGAGGTCATCGCCCGCGGCGACGAACGCATGCTCAAGCCCGAGGCTCTCCGCGGTCTGTAGTTTCCGTCGCGCGTTGCCGCTGGCTCAACCCTGACGTAGACGCCCACGCTCGGCGAGTACCGACGCGATACGTCGAGCCGCGGCCTCAGGATCACATCCCGGGTCGAAACGAAGGTCGGCCCCATCCGGCAGGCCCTCCGCCTCCGGCCCCACGTGCACGATCAGCATCTTGAACGGCGCTATCAGGGTCTGCAGCGTGCGATGGTCGCCCAGCCCAATCACGTTCGTCGTCGACACCACCAGGGTGCCGCTGTCCAAGAAGAGATGCGCCACTTCGCCGAAGCGGCGCACGAGACCCGCGCGGTCGTCCAAAGCGAGGTCCGCGTCGACCCCGAGGAACACGTTCTTACCGTCCAGCAGGTAAGCGTGATGCCCCGAGCCCACCAGCACCCGCTCCAGTACGCAAGCAATCGCGTGCTTGCCAACGCCCGCCGCGCCCGTCAGCGTCACCATCGACGCCGGATGCCCGGCCACCTCGGCACGATTGGCGTTGGTGATATCCCCACGCACCCAGGCGATGTCACGGATCCGAGACTCGAGTCGCAGTTGGTGGTCGGCGTCCTGCACCAGGTCCCGCACGATGCCCCCGCCCGCGATGTCGTACTCATCGACGATCACAAAACGTCCCGTGGACTCGTTGGTCTCCGCGAGATCAAACGCGATCGGGTTACGGGTCGCCACAATCAGCTCGGCGACATCGTGGCGATCGACCTGACTTTTCTCGGTCGTGGCGTCGAGGTCTGAGGCGTCGAGCACCCGCAGGATCTTGTCGATCCTGACCTCGACTTGCGCGGTGCCCAGCTTGAGCTTGTAGCGTTTGTCCATAGTCATCGGACGGCGCCCGAGCCAGAACACGTTGACGCGCAAGCGCGTACCCACCAGCGGTTCGGCGTCCAAGTGGCTCATGACCTCGCCACGCTCAATGAACAGCTCCTCGGTGAGCGTAAGCCCGACCGAGCTACCGGCGGCAGCGGCCGTGGTTACGGGGGCCGAGAACGCCTCGATGCTCTTGGTCGTCGAGGTCTTGTTCGACGGTGAGAAGATCACACGCTCACCAACCTTGAGGCGTCCCGCTTCAATTCGCCCGGCCACGATCCGTCGCTCGTCACCGCGAGCGTTGAACCGATACACATCCTGGACCGGCATGCGCAGCGCCGCATCGACCCGACTGGGTAGTTTCGCGAATGAGTCGACCGCGTCCAAGACGGTGGCGCCATCGTACCAATCCATCGTCTTGCCCCGGCTGGCGACGAACTCCCCGTCGCGCGCGCTGATCGGGATGAAATGCGAAGGCGTGATGCCGACCTCCGCCAAAAACGCGCGGTACTCCTCTTCGATCCGCAAAAACACGTCGCGGTCGTAGTCCACCAAGTCCATCTTATTGACGACCACCGCCACTTGGCGGATGCCCAGCATCGACAGCAGGTAGCCGTGGCGCCGACTGTTCTCGCGCACCCCTTCTTTGGCGTCGATGAGCAAGACCGCCGCTTGTGCCCTGGCCGCGCCCGTCACCATGTTCTTGAGGAACTCGATGTGCCCGGGGGCGTCGATAATGATGTAGTCGCGACTGTCGGTCCGAAAGAACACCCGCGCCGCATCGATCGTGATGCCTTGCTGCTGCTCGGCTTCCAGCGCATCGAGCAGGAATGCGTACTCGAACGCCTTGCCCTGACGTCGGCAGGTCGTCTGCACTTTCTCCATCTTGCCGTCGCCCAACACCCCCGTGTCGGCCAGTAGCCGCCCGACCAGGGTCGACTTGCCGTGGTCGACATGTCCGACAATGACAATGTTCATCGTCTCGCGTTGTTCGATATTCGTTGCGGCGCCCATTACATGTACCCCTCCCGACGGAGCTTCTCCATCGCGTAGGTGTCGGCTTGGTCCTGCGCACGGCCGGCCCGCTCGGGCACGTTTGTGGCGCGCAGCTCCACGATAATCTCTTGGGTCGAGCGCGCGGTCGAATCGACGGTGCCCGTGCAGCACTCGCAACCGAGGGACCGGTAGCGAGTCCCCGCGCCCTTGTCGAAGTAGATGTCGATGATCGGGATGTTCTCGCGCTGGATGTACTCCCACACGTTGATCTCGGTCCAGTCGAGCAACGGATGGATCCGAACGTGAGTCCCGGGCGCGAAATCGGTTTTGAACTGATTCCACAACTCCGGGGGCTGGTCGGCAACATCCCAGTCGCTGTTGGTGTCCCGAGGCGAGAAGTACCGCTCCTTGCTGCGACTACCCTCCTCGTCGGCGCGCGCGCCGACGATCACACCCGTGAATGCCTGCGGGTTTTCGTCGAGGTGATACTCGCCGTCCTCGCCCATGCGCTGCCGGGGCCACGAACCGTCGAGCGTATGGCGCAGGGCGTCGGTCTTGAGCGCGCGACAGCACACCAGTCGTCCCTTGTCGCAGTTCATGCCTTCAGCGAGGGCGTCTCGATTCTGTCCGACCACCATCGTCAGGCCCCAGTCCCGCGCCAGCCGATCGCGGTACTCGATCATCGAGGGCACCTTGAACGAGGTGTCGATATGCACCAGCGGGAACGGCACGTGGCCAAAGAACGCCTTGCGCGCCAGCCACAGCATCACGGTCGAGTCCTTGCCGATCGACCACAGCATGCACAGTTCCTCGAAATGCCGGTACGCCTCGCGGAGGATGTACACGGACTGTTCCTCGAGAGCATCGAGCTGGTTCATTCCTATTGTCTCCTATTTTACCGATATACAGATCGGAAGCCGGCTGGGCTCAAGAACGGGAATAGCACACTCCATCGACCTAGACCTCGATAAAACACGGCCAAATGTCGTATTATACACTTCGCGGATAAGTTGGCGGCCACAACCTGCCGGTGGTGAATAAAGGGGTCGTCTCGGCCATCTGTCCCTCGCCGAGACCGCCCGGTGACCACCATGACTGCTTCGTTCGCTCAGAAGTTTGCCTCTATCGCCCTCCCCGCCGCCGCCGCCGCCGCCGTGTTCGCAGGCAGTGCAACCGACGCCCAGGCGCGACCCAACATCACCCGAAGGGCGGTCAGTGGGGCGTGACCATGGGTGGCGCCGCATGCGTGCCAGGAAAAGCCAAGTGTGCCCGCGACAGCGTGACTGACGGTGGCATCACGGTCGACGGCAGGACCCGCCCTTCGTTCGGCATGGGTGCCGAGCTGGGCTACCGATTCAACAAGTACGTGTTCGCGGGCGCGGCGTACAACCTCGGATTCTTCGACACCTCGTACGAGGTCAGCGGTTTCTCCAACTACAAACGCGGCATGCAGAACTCGATCTTCGGAGTCGTGCGACCGATCCTGCCCGCGTGGCGTTTTGACTTCGGCCTGGGCCTCGGACCTGGTTTCTCGCGGCAGACCTTCGTCCACGAAAACGGCGACCGCGACTACTCGCAGGGCTTTGCGTTCAAGCTCGCGCCTACGATCGACATTTTCCTAACGCGGCGGATTTTCCTGGGCGTCAAACTCGACCTCCTGCTCAACGGCCACGGAAAAACGTGTCGGCAACGCGACAATACAACGACCTGCGAGGCGACGGCCGAGAGCGATCTGGCCCCCGTGCATCAGATGGTCTTCGGGCTGCACGTCGGCGGCACGTTCCTCTAGCGAATCGGCACCCCACGTAAAAAAGGCCGGCTCCAATGAGCCGGCCTTTTTCGTTGTGGGACGCCGATGGGGCTACTTGGCGTCCGCGGCTGGCTTGGCGTCCGCCGCTGGCTTGGCGTCCGTCGCTGGCTTG
>JAESSZ010000120.1 GCA_016763875.1 Nannocystaceae bacterium | reverse complement strand
GAAAGGGTGATTCGAAGGCTCGCCCGGGTGACCTTAGAACGCGCAGGGTTCGAGGTCCTCGAAGCTTGCGATGGTGTCGAGGCGGTTAGAGTTTTCCGCGCCAACGTCGACCGAGTCGGTGTTGTGCTCCTTGACTCGATGATGCCCAACCTCGCGGGCGCCGAAGTACTCTCAAAAATCCGAGAGATGCGACCCGGTCAGCCCGTGGTGGTGAGCAGCGGCTACGCCTGCGAGGTTGATTCGCCCGTCGGCGAGCGACCCACCGCGTTTCTGCCCAAGCCCTGGTGTGCCGAGGAGTTGATCTGCGCAATACAGGGTGCAGTGCGGCGACAATCCTCGGAGTAACGGCGTCACGCAGCAAAGCGCAATGCTTCAGTTCGGTTCCCCGGTCGAACTGCCGCTCTCCGCGCCGTCGGTACTCGAACCCGTGTCGGTGCTCGAACCCGTGTCGGTGCTCGAACCCGTGTCGGTGCTCGAACCACTGTCGCTGCCAGTGCCGGTTCCGGTGTCGGACCCAGTCCCAGTGTCGGACCCAGTCCCAGTGTCGGATCCCGCGTCAGAGCCCGCGCCAGTCCCAACCGTGTCGCCGCCGTCGTCGGTTTGGTCGGGGCCCGTGGTGGTGTCGTCGAAGTCACCCTCATCGGCCGTATCACCGGGACGGCCGTCATCCGAGCCCTTATCAGGAGGAATCCCTGTAGGCGAGCCCGACGTGACCGCGTCTCCGGTCGTAGCGGCTCCACCGCTGCCGATGTCGGAGCCCTCAATACCCGAGCATCCCATGCTGACGAACAGTCCTACACGGCCCACCCACTCCAACAAGCAAAAGCGTCGCATAAGCAAACCACCGGACTACCGTACCGTGTCACCGCGAGGGTCGCCACCGATCACCTGCGATTCGGGCCGTGGGCGGTCTCGCGCTGGGCTGACCACTGCGCACAAGCGTCTCCGCTGCCGATCAGGGGCGACAATGTGCTGCACGGGGTCGGGACCGTCGACGTGACTGGTGGAGGATCTTCTTCTAAGATCCTCCCCGTAGGACTTCTTGGTGACCGAGACGCGGACCGAGCTGTTGGTCGAGAGCGAGCCGTCGTCGCTGGCTTCCTTGGGCGCGCGGGTCGGGGAGCGGATCGGCAAGTACGTCATACGTACCAAGATCGGCGAGGGCGGATGCGGCACGGTCTACGCCGCCTACGACCCGGTCCTTGAGCGTGATGTCGCGATCAAGCTACTGGCACATGCCCGCGTGGCCGAGGGCGCGTCCGACCCCGGATGGCATCGTCTGGTTCGCGAGGCGCGAATGCTGGCGCGCTTGTCCGAGCCGCAAGTGGTCACGATCTACGAGGTCGGCGAAGACGATGGGCGTGCCTTTCTGGCGATGCAGATGGTCGAAGGTGGTGACCTCAAAGATTGGATCGAGCGCCACCGTGGGACCGACGCGGTGGAGCCCAAGCCCCTCACCGAAACGCTTGAGCTGCTTGAGCAGGCGGGGCGCGGACTTGCCGTCGCTCACGAGGCGGGTGTGGTGCACGGAGACTTCAAACCGGCCAACGTGCTCATCGATGCGCGCGGACGGGCGATGGTCAGCGACTTCGGAATCGCGCGTTTGGCCCAAGCCGTAGAAGCCGACTGCGAGGCCGCAGCAACCCAGCCCGTTGGCGCGGTGCTGGAGACGGGCCGAGACAGTTCTGCCCTCGACCAATCACTGCGAAGCTTCACAACGTCACAGGGACGGCCGATTGTCGGGACGCCCGCGTACATGGCGCCCGAACAGTTCGGGGGACACTCCGCTGATGTGACCTCGGACGTGTACTCGTTTTGCGCGACGCTGTACCAAGCGATCTTTGCCCAACTTCCGTTCACCGGCCGCACAGTCGCTGTGCTCGCGGCCAAGAAGACTGCAGCCAGGCTCGAGTTTCCCGCTGTCCCAACGCTGCCGGGTTGGCTGACCAGACTGCTCTCGCGTGGTCTGTCGGTGGAGCGCTCCGAGCGACAGCCAAGCATGGCGGCGATCCTTGCTGAGTTCGAGCGAGGTCGCGCCAAGCCGAGACGACGCTGGTTCGCTTTTGGTGGTGCGCTGGGCGGCGCGGGGCTCGTTGCAGGCGCGATGGTCTGGGGTGGCGGGGCTGAGGCGCTGCGTTGCCGCGACGAGTCTGCTCGCGCTTTTCCGTGGACCGAAGTCCAACGCCTCGCCATCCGTTCTAACTTCGAGGCAGTGGGCGCGCCCGCGGCCGTACCCGTGGTCGACCGGATCGTCGCGGGCATGGATAACTTCGCCGCGGACTGGAGCGAGACCTACGCTGCGGCGTGTACGGTCGCGTGGTCAGAAGCAGAGCTGGCCGACCAGGCGTTCGCGTGTCTGCGTCGTCGGCGAAGCATGGCTACCGCACTGATCGGCGCATGGGACGAACCCACGTCGAAGATGATCGACTCGGCGCTGTCGGCAGTGTCGTCGCTGCCGTCGGTGACTGCGTGTATCGATGCTGAGGCGCTCGCGGGTCGACCCGACCTTCCGGTTGATCCCGCGATGCGCGAGCAAGCGATCAGTATCGGTGAGCGTGTTGCGGCGGCAGCTACCATGGCGCGAACCGGCCTGCTCAGCGAGGCCTACGAGTTGGCGCGGCTCGCTTTTGAAGACGCCGTGTCTCTCGGGTACGAACCCCTGGTCGCGCAAGCGGGCCTGGCCTATGCGCAGTCGTTGGAAATCGCAGGCGAGATGGAACCTGCGCGCGAGCGGCTGCGCGCAGCATTCTTCGGTGCGCAGCGGTGGGACGACCATCAGACCGCCGCCGCCGCCGCCCAGCGTTTGGTGTTTTTGGTCGGGACGCGGTTGGACGAGCACGAGCAAGGTCTGCTTTGGGTGGAACACGCCCGTATCGCGCTTGCCAAGACCGGGGGCTCAAGCGGCGTTCTCATCGCGAACGAGGGGGCGATTCTCGACCGCCTCGGTCGTCACGAGAAAGCACTGCAACGCTATCGCGAGTCGCTCGCGGTTCACGACCCCAAGGACCCGTACGGGCATGGTGTCACCCATCTGCGGATGGGCGACGCACTGCGCGCTCAAGGGCGCGGCGAGGAAGCGTTGCAGCACTATGACCAAGCCGCGGAAAAATGGGTCGAAGCGCTTGGGCCCGATCACCCTCGGTTGGTGATCGTGGTCCAGAGTCGCGCGACCGCGTTGTCGAAGTTGGGCCGTGACGCAGAGGCGGTTGGCGAGTATCAACGCGCCATCACGGGACTTGAGGCGATGTTTGGCCCCGATCACGTCAACGTAAGCTCTGCGTACGTCAACTTGGGAATATCGTTCAAGAAACTTGAGCGATACCAAGAGGCAGAAACGGCGATGCGAGAAGCGTTGCGGATCGCTGTTCTTACGTTTGGCGAGGACAACGTGAAGGTGGGGCATCGTCGCGAAGCGCTGGGCCGGCTGCTCACTCTCGTGGATCGGGGTGACGAAGCCGTCGTGGAGCACACGACGGCCAGGGCGATCTACGAGCGTACTCTGGCCGAGGATCACCCCGGTCTCGTGGCCGTGGCCATCAACCTGGGCGCTGCCTACCAATCTGTCGGAGACCATGAGGCTGCCGTCAAGGCCTACGAGGCGGCGGTGGCCAGCGCGGCACTCTCGGACGACGACGAGCTCCGCGGCGATGCGATGGCCAACCTTGGTCGCGGTCTTGTTCGGGCCGGCCGTTCTGCTGCGGCTCGCACTGCGCTCGACGAGGCTGCGAGGCTGCTCAAAGGCTCCAAGAGATACGCCGACTCACTTGTGATGGCTGAGACGTGGCGCGCCAAAGTCCCGGACTGATGCCTCTGCATTGCGGAGGACGCCGCTGATAGACTGCGACCGCGGTGCGAAGATCGATCTGGAGGACTGCCGCGAGCGTGCTCGCCGTAGGATTGGGCGTGATGGGGTGTGCCTCCGCGGCAGTGCGGGGTCGGCCCGGCGAGGCGGCGAACGATGGCGAGGGCATCGCGCGTCAGGCCACCACCCTCGATCCTGGCGGTGTGGTCGTCGAGTGGACCGTCGCGTTAGCCGCAGACCCGGAGCTAGTGCACCTGCACCTTCGGGCTGTGGTTGCACCCGGAGCATTCCTCGTGCCCTGGCTCGAGGGCGTCACGCTGCGACCCTGCGAGATCGTTGTGCGACAACAACAGCAGGTGGTGCAGCGCACGACACTGCAGTACGACGATGCGGGGCGGCTATTGGCGCGCACGATCGACGGCGGCAGCGCTGCAGTGGAGCGTGACGAACGCGGTCACATCGTTCGAGGTCGAGGCTTTCGCTACCAATGGGAGGGCGAGCGTGTTGTGGCTCTCGTTGAAGGCACTGGGGTGCACGCTCGAACCCACACGCTGCGGTACAACGCAGAGGGCTACCTGGTCGCGATCGAGACCACCGTGGGCGACAGTCCCTACCGCAGCCATGAGCTGACCTACGATGATCGCGGTCTGTTGGCCAAGCGCGCGTGGTCTGAACCCGACGGCGCCCACGCAGAGAATTACTACACCTACGATGGCCGCGGCCGTCTGGTCCGCGTCGACGTCGACTCGACGGATGCAGACGGCTACCGACGGGTCGCTCCCGCGCTGCTGATGGAGTACGACGAACACCGGCTCATAGAGTTCGGACGGTCGACGATCACCTACGACGTCCACGGACGGGTGGCCGCGGTCACCAGTGAGCAGGGCGTTCGCGCTGAGTACCGCTACACGTGCGGCGAGTCGCTACGCGTCGCAGGTTAGTCGCGCTGGCGCCGTTAGAATCGACCGAACCACATCATGCCTGCACTTGTTGCGTCCGCCGTGGGCGCGAGTCTCACGCCGCGTTTCCGAAGACCGAGGCCGATGAGCACGGCGCCTGTGACCGTGAATGTGGCTCCGATCGCACCACCCACGATCCCTATTCGGTTGCCGCGTTTGACGTCATCGCGAGCCGCGGCCCGTTCGTCTGGTTCGATCTCGAAGCGGGTAATCGCTTTGTTCGCGGAAGCGAGGCCGCCAATGAGCAACGCGCCTCCGACGATGCCGACACCGGCGAGCGCCCCGCCCGTGATCAGCAGAACTTTGCCCGCATCCGGGTCGGGCGGAGGTTGTGGAGGGTGAGTCAAACAGCTCGGGTTCAGGCTCGGGCTCGGGCTCCGGTTCGGGCTCCGGCAGCGGCTGTGGCGGAGGGATCGGAGTGGGCTCGACATGGGCGTCGAGCGTCGCTTGCACCGCGTCGCGTTTGGCGGTGAGTTCGGCGCGCGTCGATGCGTCGCTCTCCGCCACAGTGTCGATCGACTTGTCCAACAGATCGATCGCAACCACGAGGTGGGCCTTGTCGTCATCGAGGGTGTACGCACCGACGTGTGCTTCATGGAGCGCTATGCGCACGCGGTTACGCCGAGCGCTCGCCTCCGGGTCCTGTACGACTAGCTCGTACAGG
>JAESSZ010000119.1 GCA_016763875.1 Nannocystaceae bacterium | reverse complement strand
GTGCCTGGTGCTGTGGTTGTGGGCCGCGGACCGGGCGTTGTTGGCCGGCCTGGTGCTGGGGATGCTGGTGTGGGTTCGCGCCGAGCTGCTGGTACTTGTGCTCGTGATGCTGGGCTGGGCGGCCGTCAATCGTCGGCCCCGCGCCGTGGTTGGACTTGTGATCTGGCCAGTCGTCTACGGCCTGGCGGGCGCGACCTACCACATGTACCTGCCGTGGATGCTGCACTACCCGCCCGCGCTTTCGGTGCCCATGGCGGACAATCCGTTCTGGCAGCCGCAACATCGTGCGGCGTCGCTCGTTGCGCTCGCGGGGACAGCGGTCGCGTTGTCACCCGCGGTCGTCGCTGTCGCCGTGGGGCGGGTACGACGCTGGCATTCCCTGGAACGCTGGTGGGCCGTCTTTGCGGTAGGATTCGCCATCGCACTCGTGGTGCTGCCGCGTTGGCAGATCTTCAACTTCGACCAATCGCCTCGCTACCTGCTGCCCCTGCTTCCCGTACTTGCACTGGTGATCGGACGCGCTGTGGAGCGCTGGCACGAGACCGGTGTTCGCGACGCCGTCGTGCTGATGGCGGTCGCGGCCCTGGGTATCGTCGTGCATCGCGGGGGTGGGGCACTGACGTTGAGTTGGGCGGTGATGGTGGTGGCGTTGTGCGCCGCGATGGCAGGCAGCGGCAAAAAACGAGCGGCCGTGGGCTGCCTGGCGATGTTGCTGGCGTTGGGAGCGAGGCACTTTGGGGACGGGGCACGTATCGGGCGGCGGACGCAGGCTGCGGCGCTCGACGAGATGGTCGAGCGTCTCAAGGAGATCGATCCTGACGGCACGCGTCCGGTGGTGACCAACGAACCGATCCTTGCGGCCTATCTGTCGCGGTCGGGGGCTCAGTGCGATCGGCCGGTCTACTACCTCGTGCAGGCCGACCAGGTGCACGAACTGACGATGCTGACCAATCCTGCGAACGGCCAACGCGAGCGTGTCTTCGCGGCTCTGGCCCAAGGCTTGTACGGGACGCCGATCTTCCCCGATGCGTTGTCGCCAGGGCGTTTGCCTCCCCGTGCGCTGTTGGCGTTGACCGCCGATCCGCGCCTGGCGCTCGTGATGCCTCCCGAGCTGTGGCGCGACGCACTCAGTGTCGTGTCCCACAGTCCTCGCGTGACGATTTCTGAACGGAAGAAGGGACGCAAGCGGCGATGAGTGACGCTGGACGACTGGTGGTGCTTGGCCCGCTGTTGGCGGCGCTAGTCGCAGCGAGCGGCATCGCCTGGGGCTTGGTGCAGCCGCCGCCGCGCTCGGACGACGCAGTGCCGCAGCGAGCCACCGAAGGCGGACCCGAGGTTCGCGCCCTGCTGGGTGGACTGAGTCGAGGGGACACCCTGGTGGGCTGGCGGGTGACTGCCATCTCGGGTCCGGATGCGCGCGGGACGATCCGGATCGAGTTGTCGCACCGCCAGCTTGCGTTCTCGTTACTGCTATCGCCCAAGGGCGCCCAGCCCGAGCAGGCCCCCGTGCAAACCGAACACTGGTCGATTTTCTACGGGCACGTGTTTCCACCCGAGGCGGTGCTCTCGGCAAACGTGATTCGAGCGACCACCAACGGCCTGGCCAATCGCGTTCGCGAGCACGAGTAGGCCGCTACGTATCGACGTCATTGTCGGCGTCATTGTCGGCGTCGAACAATGCCGGAAACAACCCGGGAAGTGCTGCGGTGTTCGGTGTGTCGTGGCGACGGACCTCTTGCTCGGCCGGATCGGGTCGTCCCAACACGGGCAGACGCGCGCGGGCGCGCTGGGGTGAGTCGGCCACGGTTTCGGTGAGCGTGCGCGGCGGGGCTGTCCTCCCGATGCCCACAAACATGCGCGCCAAAGCTGGGCTCGTTCGTCCTGAGTTTGCCCCGGTTGGGCGGGCCGCCATCCGCTCGTCGACGCGGTGTAACTCGCCGGGCCCAAAACGACGCAAGTAGTGCGCATCGACACCCGGACATCCGTCGTAGCTCGGACAACCGTTGCAGACCTCACCGTGGCTGCGGCGCCTCGTCGTCTGTGCCAGTTCAGCCATGGGTCCCAGCACGCAACTGGGCAGACCGGCGATGACAACGGCAAGCCCCTCGCGTCTGGCGACGGCGGCGGCGTGAAGGACGAATGGCGCCGCAAGCCCGAGTCGCGGCACGATCCGGTCAAACGCAGCTTCGGCGCCGCCCGTTGTTTGCGGCCAGCGCAGGCTCCACGCGGTGACTCCCCATGCACGCAGCCGGGCCGGCAACTCCGCGAGCACGCGAAAGTTGGAGCGCGTCACGACGGTGCTCGCCACAACGGTGATCTCGGGCCCGCGTTGTCGTAGCGCCCGCAGGCCGTCGAGGGTCGCGGTCAGGCTGCCGGTCGCACTGGTGTGATAGTCGTGGACTTCCGGACGCGCCCCGTGGATCGAGAGATGAATGTCGGTGAGCCCGGCATCGACGAGGTTGGTTGTGAGGGCGGCATCGGCGAGCGCGCGACCGTGGGTTTGCAGGCCTACCGCAGGCGCCCCGAGCTCTCGCGCCATCGCCACCCACTGCGTGAGCTCCGCTCGGCGCGTGGGTTCGCCGCCCGTCAATGTGATCTCGTGCCCGGCGGCAGCAGCCTCGGCGATCGCTTGGGCCACTGCTGCCGCGCTCACATCCTTTCGAGCCAAGCCCTGTTGCGCGCAGAAACGGCAGGCACCATCACACGCGAGCGTGACTTCGATTGCGATCCTTCGGGCGGTGTTCATCCCAACGGGACCGCAAACGAGCCGTCGGGGTTCTTCGAAGCACGCTCGGAGAATGTCGACAAACCAGCGAGCCTCGCTCCGGTCGCTTCGCGCTTTGCAAGCGCACGGGCGAGTGCCATCGCGCCCAGACCCTGGCCTTCGTCGGTTGGCGTGCCGCCGTCGCCACGGTTGGCGACGTACAGACTCAGCGTTTCGGTGTTGGCGACGGCCAGCGCTCCCGCAGGATCGCGCGCGAGCACGTCGACTTGGTAGCGCGCACCGTCTTCTCCCGCGAGCACGATAGGCAGCGCCCCATGTCGTACCGGGTGGACCGCAATGATCGTCCATCGGCCCACCGCGACGCCGGGTCCCAACTCGCCCATCAGCGCCACCGCTTCCGGCGGGACCTTGGTGGGGGCATCGTGTGTCTCTCGGGGCGAGTCGCACGCCATTGGCACACCTGCGGCGACCGTGGCGACGCTCGCGCCCAACAGCCACGTGCGTCGATCCACCTCGCCGTTGTGATCCGTGCCCACCGATCATCACGGTACGGCGCGTATCGCAGCTGGTCAAGCAACGCTTACACTGAGGCGAGGCAACAATGCCGCTTCTTGACGTCATCCTCGGCTACGACTGCAACCTGTGGTGCGACTACTGCACGATCACCGCGGCGATGCGAACACGAAGCCTCACCCCCGCCGCAGTGGTTGCCGCGATGGTGCAGGGGCGTCGTGATGGCTTTGACCGGTTGTCGATCACGGGCGGGGAACCCACCATTTTCGCGCATCTGCTGCCGATCGTGCGTCGGGCTCGGCGGCTGGGCTACGTCGAGATCAAGGTGCAGTCCAACGGGTTGCTGTGGGCGCAGACGGCCAACGTTGCGCGGGCGGTAGAGGCAGGCGTGTCGAGTTTCTCGGTCTCGATTCACAGCCATTCGCGTGCACGTTACGAGAGCATCGTGCAGCGCGCGGATACCTACGACGCGATGGTCTGCGGTCTCACCTCGCTTGTGTCCGCCAATGTGCCGCTAAGCGCCGATGTGATCGTCATGCGCGACACGCTGGACGAACTCGCGGACTCGGTCGCGTGGCTCGACACCTTGGGGATCAGCCGCGTCCAGTTGTGGTTTGTCTCGTTGACCGACGGCAACGCCGACAATCTGGACTCGATGCCGTCGATGACCGAGGCGCTACCCGCGATGCGTGCCGCCTTTGCCGAGGGGCGCCGCCGAGGGATGACCGTACGCTCGTTGCATGTGCCGCGCTGTCTGCTTGGTGACGACGCGGGCCATGCGTTCGATCCCGCCGCGGAGGGCGTCCGAGTGGTCACGCCCGAGGCGACGTTCGATCTGTCGCGAAGTCGGCTTGCGGGGCAGGTCCACGTGGCGGCGTGTCGTGGATGCATCGATGAAGCTATCTGCCCGGGGCTGCGCGAGGACTACTTGGCGCGCTTTGGTGACGCGGAGGTCGCCAAGGCGCGGGACCGGCCAAGCGTCCGACCCGGTGCGGTGCGGCTGCCCATCGTGTGACCGTCGTGTGACCGGGCCTACTGGAGCCGGAACGATTTCGTCATCGGGGCGCCCTTGCGGATCAAGGTCACTTCGACCTCGTCGGTGGTGCGCAGGCTGCCGTAGACCTCCATCACCGCCCCGACCGAGCCCAGGGTCTTGCCACCGACCGACGTAATCAGATCGCCGTTTTTGAAGCCCAAGAGTTTGGGAACCGAGCCGTCGCGGATCCCGTACAGCTTGAAGCCGATGATCTCTTGGTCTCTGATGTCGGGGACCATGCGGGCCGATCTGGCCAACATTGCGGGATCTTCGATCCACGCGTCGACCAAAGCGCGGTCGATGGTGCAGCGATGACCCTCACAGAGGATGGCGTCGGGCGGCATGGAAGCCATGGAGGCCATGGCCGCTTTGGCGGCCCTGTGTCGCCGCTTACGGTGCTTGCGCTTGTGCTTGCGGTCTCTGCGTTGCTCGCGGTCACAGGCCTCCGCCGTCATGTGTTGGGCGTTGGACCGGCCACCGTTGACCACAACCACCGTGGGTTGTGCGGGCACCACGACGACACTTGGCGCCGCGTCATCGCTGGTCATCTCGTGCACTAGCCAACCGCCGTGAACTGCGGCGCCGACAAGCATTGCAGCGAGCCAGGGGAGGGTGTTGGTGCGGGATAAGGGCCGTGCTTCAGTCACGTCCCCCTGTTGTGCAACGGACATGCCACGTTGCTGTTCGAGGTCGCGACCGACTCCCCGCGGGGAGTTGCGACCCTGCGGCGCTTCAAAACCGTCGTTACGGCCGACGCGAGTTGTCACTCGCTACATCCACAGGCCGCCGCGCGTGACATTGCGT
>JAESSZ010000118.1 GCA_016763875.1 Nannocystaceae bacterium | reverse complement strand
CGACCGGCGAGGCGGAGGACATCGAGACCCTCTTGGCCGAGATCGACGCGGTTCGCGATGAGATCGAGGGCATCACCGTGCTCGGTGGCGAGCCGCTCGAGCAACTGGCCCCCGTCGCGCAACTTGCGGCCGCCATGGCTGTGCGTGGGTTGGGTGTGCTCGTCTCGACCGGATTGACCTTCACGGAGGCACGCGCGAAGCCGGGGTTCGAGGGCTTGTGGCGGAGCATTGATACGCTGGTGACCGGCCGGTTCATGGCGAAACATCCCGAACCGCGCGGTGGACGGGCGTTCATCGGGTCGAGCAATCAACGGCTGATGCATCGCACCACCCGCTATCGAGATCCGCGGCTGTGGTTGGGTCCGCCGAGGGCGGAGGTGGTGCTCGACGCACAGGGCGGCGCCATCGTGCTCGGCGCTCCAGCCCTGGTTGCGACCGTCCGGCGACGGCTTGCTGCCAGCTAGCGCCACTGCACTCCCCCTCAAAGCCCAGTCTTGGCCTACGTGGCGCCTACCCGGACCGAAGCGTGAACCGTGGTAAGGCAGCGGGGCCTTCACATGACGTCCCAGCAAGACGAGCCCACCGCCAGCGGCCGCGACATTCCCGTTGCCGCCGCTGTGATCCCTCTGCTGGCGCTCATCGTTTTTCTATCGGTGGTGCTGCTCGTTTTACGCAGCGACGACTTCGAAGGCAGCGGCCACCTGCCGCTTCTGGGCGCGGCCATCGTCGCCGCGCTCATCGGCCGTGTGTACGGCTGGGGCTGGCACCCCGTCGAACGCGGCATCATCGAGGCCATCAACCGGGCCATGCCCGCGATCTTGATCTTGCTTGTCATCGGCATGCTGATCGGCACCTGGTTGGCCGCGGGCGTCGTCCCTGCGCTGATCTACTGGGGACTGCAGCTGCTGTCGCCCGAGTGGTTTCTCCCAACCGTGTGTGCCGTGTGTTCCATCGTGAGCCTGGTGAGCGGAAGCTCGTGGACCACCGCGGGCACCGTTGGCCTGGCGATGATCGGGATCGGGAGCGCACTGGGCGTCGACCCGGCCAAGACTGCGGGCGCGGTCGTTTCGGGCGCATACTTTGGCGACAAACTCTCGCCGATGAGCGACACCACCAACCTCGCTCCCGCGGTCGCCGGAACCGATCTCTTCACGCACATCGGACATCAGTTGCGAACGACCGGACCCGCCTGGATCGTCGCGATGCTCGTGTACGCGGTGATGGACTCTGGCGCCCCACCCGACGCGCAGGCCCAGGGCGTCGGCATCGCGGCAACGCTCGCGCAGCAGTTTGATCCGGGGGCACTGCAACTGCTGCCCCCGCTGTGCATTTTGGTCCTGGTGCTGCGACGCATGCCCGCGCTGCCCACGCTCGTGGCCGGGATGCTCCTGGGCGCCGTGGTCGCGCTCATCGAGGGCACGAGCATCGGCAGCGTGCTCACCTCCATGATGTCCGGGTACAAGTCGGTGACCGGTGATGCCGCCCTGGACGCGCTGCTCACCCGCGGCGGCATGTCCTCGATGGCCAACACCGTGTTTTTGGTGCTGTGCGCGATGACGTTCGGCGGCGTGATGGAAGCGACGGGCATGCTGCAGTCCCTCGCTGCGCGCTTGCTGGCCGCCGCCAAGTCGACCGGCTCTCTCATCGCCACCACCGTCTTGACCTCGATCGGGATCAACATCGTCGCGGCCGATCAGTACATCGCGATCGTCGTGCCGGGCCGCATGTTCGCTACGGCGTACAAGAAGCGGGGCCTGCACCCCAAGAATCTGTCGCGCGCCATTGAGGACGGCGGCACGATCACCTCGCCGTTGGTGCCATGGAACACCTGCGGAGCCTACATCGCGGGTGCACTGGGCGTCGCAACGGGCGAGTATTTCATCTACGCCGTCCTCAATCTGGTCAATCCGCTGATCTCGATCGTCTTTGGCTTCCTAGGCTGGAGCGTCGCTAAGTTGCCGCCGGAAACTGGCCACGACGACGGACACAGCGACGGACACAGCGACGGACACAGCGACGGCGGTAGCGCTCCGGATCCGAAGGTGGCGTAACGATGGCGCGGGCTTAGCCGATCGGCGCCAGGTGCGACGCGGTACACTGCTCGACATCGTGGATCTCCGCGCGCTCATCGTCGCCTTCGCCGCCGTGACCGTGTCGTGCACCAGCACGTCTGCGACCGACGCCCCCAGCGGCGCCAGTACAGACAGCAATCCGCCCGCGACCGGGACCACGACCGACTCGCAAAGCGGCGGCACACGGCTCGACACATCGGGTGGCGGGAGCGACAGCCTCGAGACTGGCGAGGACAGCGCATCCACCGGACCGGCGATGCCTCCGGTTCAGCTTTGTGAGCGCATTGCGATCTCACTCGTTGTCGACCCCGACGCCCCGGTCTTCGCACCGCCCGCCGTCTCGGTCTACGGCAAGTTCTTTGACCACATCGTGACCACCACTGGCGCTGAGGTCCGGATCCGTTTGGGCGTGGGCGACCGCCAACCGATGCTGCACTTCCGCCTCACCCCGGGCGTGAACGCCGTCGACGGACCGGACCTCATCTGGGGCCGCGACTTCGCCCTGTTCCCCGAGGCCCGCGACGCACTGGGCTGTTTCCTTGAGCAGGCCGACGTATTCGAAGGCCCGGGCGGTGATGGCGATGCGATGTTCGAGGGCCTTGTAGGGCCGCTGCTGGACGGTTTCCCTGCCTCGCCGCCGGACGTCGCCGCCGCCATGCTCATCGCGCGCGCCGACGACGAAGTCAACGATGCCGCATCCCGACCCGGCTTGGCTTCGGAGGCTTTCCTGCGCCTGGCGGTCAACGACGACCGACGCCGCGCAACCGCCTTTGCTTGGGGCCGTGACGCCGACAAGCTCGAGACGTTCACGCTATCGATTGGCGACACCTCCGCCTACTACGATCGCTTGACCTGGTCGCTGTCGGCCGCGCTCGAGGACTGGCGCGACAACTTGGTCATCGCTTGCATCGAGCACGACACCCCCACCCCGCCGCGAATGCCGGGCGGTTGCGAGCATGTCGACATTCTCTTTGTTGTCGACGGCTCGTTGTCGATGAATGAAGAGCAAGCGGCGCTCCGCGGGATCAATGGCATGCCCCCGGTCTTCGCCGAGTTCACCGACGCGCTGCTCGACTCGTTGACAGACTTGCAAGACTTCCACGTGGGCGTCATTTCGAGCCAGCCGGGGGACGTCGTGCTGCATCGACACTCCGATCAGCCACAAGCCTCGCCGACAGCCGCGCTGGAGTGCGCTATCCCGCCCGACACGAACTGGATTGTCGGACCCAATCCAGATCTGCAGGCCCAGTTCGCTTGCTTGGCTGCGACCCTCGCAAACACGCAAGAGACCACGGCGGTCAACGCCGCGGCTGCGCTGCATCACCCCGCCAACGCCGGCTTCCTGCGCGAGGACTCCGTCCTGTTCATCGTGATGCTCACCGACGAGGACACCCAGGGTCTCGATGTCCCACGGGCCGAGGTCCACCGACAGATCATGGACGCTGTGGGCGGCTCACTTGCGCGCGTTGTCGTGTTATCGATCGCCGGCGACCCGGGGACGTTTGAATCGCCGAAAACCGTGTGTCAGGGTCCCTACGGGGGAGCCAGCCCGGGTCGGCGTCTCACCTCAATCGTCCGCACGTTCCGCGACCACGGCCTCACCCAGGACATCTGTGGGGGCGATTTGGCGGCCGTATTCGACACCGCCTTGGCCGACGTGGTCGACGCGTGCCTCGACTTTCACCCCGAAGGCTGACGGCTCGGGGCCAGGGTCCCCAGATCCGGCGCCAAAGCGCGCGGAGGCCCAACTCTGCTCTGGCTCCCGGTGCTGGCGACCGTACATCGTTATTGCCAATGTTTGCCTTGCCCTCGCGTCGCCGTGCCGGATCCGCACTGCTAGCGCTCACATGCGCGTGCGTCATGGAGAACTCGGCGTTCGATGAGGCCCGTGGTCCGAGCACTGGGAGTCTTGAGAGCACCGCGACCGCGGCCGTGCCCACACCCGGCGGTGACGCGGCGGCGTCCTCGGAGGGAGGCGTAAACACCACCGGTGCAGGCGCCTCGGCGTCCGGAGGCGTGGAAGACACGACTGGCGGGCCGCAGACTGCACAGACGGGCGGCTCAAGCAGCGGCGCGGGCGGAGCAACCGGCGACACTTCTGGGCCCTCGGGTTGTGGTTCGGCGCCGATGCCTCCAGACCCGAATTGCGATGCGGTGTCCGACACCTGTGAGGCATGCCTGCCCGACGGCACGTGTCAGCGTCGGTGCGTTGGGTCCAACGTCTGCGAAGAACAAACGATCACCTGCCCCCCAGGCCACCCCTGCATCATCAGCTGCAACGGAACGCGCGCATGTCTAGACGCAGAACTGCAATGCCCACCCAATCAGGCGTGCGTCGTCCAGTGCATTGGCCATGAGGCATGCCAAGACGCCACCATAGTGTGTGGCAACGGCACCTGCGATATCGACTGCCAGGGTGGCGACAAGGCGTGCCTCAACACGGAAGTCGAATGCGGCAACGGTGACACTTGGGTCACCTGTTCCGAACCCCAGGACATACCCGAGCCAGAGGGTGACAGCGCCTGCGCTTGCGGCCTGGACCCGAGTTGCTTGCCGCCGCGGTGAGAGACCCGGGCGCGCCAACGCCCCGCGCCCAAACTACGGCGTGTACAGCGTGCCTTCGCGGATCGTCGTGACCGGCCCGTGCCGCCGCAAGATGTCCATGTCAATGCGCTTCGGGTCGCCGACCACCATCAGGACCACCGTGCGGTCTTTGACGTGCTCCCGCCAGAAGGTCTCGACGTCGTTCCACGTCAACTTGTCGTACTCGCGCAGGCGAAGCCGACGTGGGTCGGTCCCGTACCCCTGCCATCGCCACTCGGTTATCGCCTGCGGCAGCTCGCGAAAGTCCGGGTCCGCCGTTTCTTGACTGCGAGCCAACGCGCCGCGCAGCGACACCATCCGCTCGGGCTTGCGCGGCATGTCGGAGATGATCGAGGTCATCACGTCGATCGACTCGGCGGTTTTATCGGCCTGGCAACCGACGTAGCCGTAGAAGAAGCCAGGACGATTGGCCACGGACGGCTCGCGATAGCCCCCGTAGGCCGAATACGCCAACGCCCGGTACTCCCGAATCTCCTGAAAAATCACGCCGCCCATGCTGCCCGCGACGTACTCCTCGTACGCATCGCGCTTCGCAGCGAGTGAGGGTGGAATAGGATCCCCTTGGATGTAGAACCACAGTTGCGTCTGTACCGTGTTGCGCTTGGGGACAAAGAACACCTGGTTGCCTTCGTAGTCCAGACGCAGCCGCTCGACGGGAAGCTCGGCACCCGCGTGCGTCTGTGGCCATGGCATGAGCGTGCGCAACAGATTGGAAACCTCGCCCGGATTGCGGCGTCCGACGTAATGCACGTTGACCGCGCGCTGCTGGACGTCTTCCCAAGCCCGCAGCAGCGTGTCGGCACCAAACGTACGAAGTGCCCGCATACCGCGACGTCGCGAAGCTGAGTTTTGGCCGTACAGCACGTGTTCCCACAGTGCGTCGGCGACCTGTTGCGGCTGACTCCGGTAGATCCGCTCGGTCGCCCACGCCTCGCGTCTCACGATACGCAGGCGACGACGGTCTGTGGCGGGGTCCACCATCAGCTGGGCGAGCAGGGCCAATGCAGCGGCAAGGTTTTCTTCGGGCCCCTCCAGCGTCACGACAAACTCCTCGGCAGTCGCCTCCATCGAGAGTGTCGTCGCCAACTCGTACAACGCGCGGGTAAAGCCATCAGCCCCGAGCCCATCGGTCCCCACTTTGGGCAGGTACTCACCCAGTCGGACGAGCTCTGGGCGCGCCTCATGCCCCACCCCAAAACGCAGCGACAGCGTGTAGATGTCGTTGTGTGGGTTAGAAGCGGCGGTCAGCGCAACGCCATCGCGCACCACAAGACGAACCACGGAGTGGCGGAAGTCGACGAACCGCGGCTTGGGTTTGACGTTGGGCAACGGGTGCGTCGCCTTGTGGTACGGCGAGTTCGCCTCGCGGG
>JAESSZ010001178.1 GCA_016763875.1 Nannocystaceae bacterium | reverse complement strand
GCGCGCCTGCCCGCCACGCTGGGCACGCTCGCCCGCATCGGCAAGGGCTTCCGCAAGGCCGTCGAGGTGCTGCCCTTCGGCCGCCGTCGCCGTGATTTCTGGGCCGACTACTACTTCAACGCCGGCCCCCGCGCCATGGATGACGGCGGCGAAGGCACGGTTAAGGATGCGCTGCAAACCCTTCTGACGAAACATGAAAACGCGGCCGACCGCGAAGGCCACGTCGCCTTCGTCGGCGCCGGCCCCGGCGATCCTGAACTGCTGACGCTCAAGGCGGTGGACCGGATGCAACGGGCCGACGCGATCCTGTTTGACGACTTGAGTTCCGGCCCGATCCTGAGCCATGCTCACGTGGACGCCGATCTGGTTGGGGTTGGCGACCGCGTGGCATGTGTCGCACCGATCTCCGACCCCATCGCCGTCGCTGTCCACGTGGTTGCATGTCCCCTCGGGTGAACATTGGCGTCCGTCGGGGCACGGGTCGGCATCGCTGCATGCAACAGTGTCCAACAATGGTAGCCGCGGGCACGCGTCGTTGAGATTGGCGATCCCGTCTTGGTCGTGGTCGTCGGTGGGACCGAGGCCCGCCGGACCCGCTGCGTTCCCAGACATCAGACCTTCACAGGCATCGCCGACCCCGTTGCCATCGCTGTCGGTCTGACACACTGTGTCGTCATCATACGAGATCGCATCGCCCAGCACGTACGGGTTGGCCTCGTTGAAGTCGCCGCAGTTGGGGACGGTTGGACAGTTGTCGCACGCATCGCCAATCCCGTCATGGTCGGCATCCGCATTGGTCGGTATGTTCCGGACCAACATAAACGCAGCGACGCTGGCGCCTTCGAAGACGTCGTTGTACTGCGATGGGGACTGCCGGCAGCGATCGCACGCGTTTCCGAGTCCGTCGTTGTCGGAGTCTCCGACAAAGCCGTCTCCGATAGTAGGGCAAGAATCAGCGATATCGATGAGCCCGTCGCCATCACGATCGGCTTGGTCCGGGTTGAAGATGAACGGTTCATTGTCCATCGATGCAGGCACCGAGTCGCGGTCCTGGTCGCTGCAGCACGCACGCTCGACAATCCCGCATGTTTGCAGCTCGCCGCCGGTCGCAGATGTGTCGGACGAAGTCAGATCGGCTCCCGACGTCTGGCCGTCACCCGAAGTCCATCCGTCGGTCAGCGTGTTCTCGCTCGTGCCGCCTTGCGCCCCATCATCGGGGACCATGCCCAAGTCTTCGGTTGGCGTGGTGCAGCCGGATGCGCAGAACATTGAGAGCACTGCGAGCGAAGAGAACTTGAGCCAGTGGATTCGGTTCGTGACCACGTTGAGACATCCCGGTCGGCACTTCGATCCGTCAGCGATTCTGGCTGCGGCCGTCTGATTTTTTTGAGAGTCCGCATGCGCGGCGGACCGTGTCGACAAGCGTGCTGCGCGGGTGGCCTGCTACGAATGACTTGCCTGCCACCGGACCGCGTGCGTCTTCCAGACTACAGCGTGCGATAGCGGCCCAAGCCAGTCGCTCCGGGGTCATCGGACCCTGAGGAAACTGCGCCGCATGTTCCGCGAGCGTGACGAGCAGTGGCTCCCACTGCCTTTTCGATAGCTGTTGCTTAGCACGCAACATGAGCAAGGTTTCACGACGGAGGCGGTCGTCGATGGGGGCCAATAAAGGTGCGCGCGGCGATCCGCTCTGCGTCTTGGCGTTGATTGTCGGCGGCGCCAGCGGTCGGACGGGTCCTGACGGTGGCGCGGCGGCACCCGGTGGCTCGCCGGGCGGCACGACACGCATGACTTTGGGGGGGGGCATGAGTGTCGGAGCCGTTGGGGCCAACGCTTGCATCACTGGCGCGGCATCACTCGCGCGGGCGCCAGGCCGGTGGGCATCGTCGACCTGCTCGTCAACCATGTCCGGACTTCGCAAATCATGTGGCACTCCTGCTACGGCACGCCACGTGAGCACAACGGTCTTGATCGTCCCAAGGCTAGCCACTGCAATGCCAACAGTCAGGGTCACGGGTTTTGCTACAGCGAGGAGTCCCGCGACTCGCCGAGAAACCATCGTGTCGCGGCGAGGCTCTCCCCACATCTCAAAGTCGTCGTCAACGACTTCACCCGCCGCCAGGCGTGCCCGCACGGCCGCGAGGTTTCTCCGCTTCGCACTCGGTGGGCTCTCAACTGCACGCCGGTAGGCAGCAAGGTATGGCGCTCGGGCAGCGGATGGTTCCAGTGTCGGATCCACCCCTCGATCACTGTGTGCCATGAGACCACCTCAATCGAAGCAAAGCCCTGGTCGGCGTCGCTGCAAGGCGCCAGTTGCCCTGCGCGGCGGCTGGCGTGGGTTTGGCGGTCAGGGCACTTCCCACGTCACCTCATCCCGCCGAGCCGGCCAATCCGTCTGGGAAAATGCACCTCGATACCAACGGTTGTGCGGAACGTGACTTGCGCGGGACGGAAGATTAATCCGCCCGACTCTTCCGCCGCTTGGTCTTGCGGTTCGGCGACCCCGAATCCGGGCCGCCGGACTGGGACGAGGAGTGACACGTCAGCCACGACGCTGAGGTGCGGCGTGAGGCGGACAATGACCCCAGGACCGCCGCTTGCCGCAAACCATGCGATGGACCGCTGCTGCGCTCGAATGAGTCCGGAGCCGCCGGGTCTCCCGACGAACTGGCCCGCGCTGGCGCTGGCACACAGCGGAAACGCCACGCTCCCGGTCGCGCTCGACCACGCGATAGCGCAGCCCCGTAGCCCCACCGACCAGGCCAGGATCCGTGCGTTTGCGGTGGATACCTGCTCGATCTGGAGTTGAGCACCGGTGACGACACCGCCAAACGCTTCAACGCGGAGCCATTGCCAGCCCAAGCCCGCGGCAAGTCCACCGCCCGCATCAAACCGTGGCATCAGGCCGATGCCCGCGCGGCCGTACGCGCGCACGTGTAGCGCGATGGGCCGGACGGCGGGGGAAGGTCTCGTATCTGCCGACGCTCGGGCGAGCGGCTCGGTGCGTGGTTGCGCTGGCGTGGGGGCGAACTTGTCCGGGGCTGGGTCAGCGAAGGGGTCTGACCCGGTCTGTGTCTCTGTCTGTGTGTCTGTCTGTGTCTCTGGCGTCTCGACTAAGGGCGCGTCGGGGGCCGGGTTGTCCTCCAGCGGCGAGGCGAGCAAGCGAGCTTCTGCTTGGGCGGCGGCGGCGATAAACGCGACTGCGTCCAGCAAGGTTGCGCATCTGGGGCTGCTCAGCGTTCTTGTCGTCTCGCCGGTTGGGCTCGAGATCCACAACTCGGCCGAGAAACCGTCGTCGTTGGCCGTCACGGTGGCGGTGACGCGCAGGTTGGCATCGGTATCGAGGTCGGCGGTCACCCTTTGCACCGCCGCGGGCTCGTCGGGACACGTTGCGGGAGCGGTCCATTCGACCGAAGGACCGGCGGTGACGGCAAGAACCCACGCTGCAACTTGCAGGAGCAACGCGTCCAGTGTGGGCGCGTCCAACAATAGGTTCAACGCGACTGGTCACATGAGGCACGATCGGCCGTGGCTGCTGCCTTAGCCACGTTTTCCAGGCTCGGCCAGGGCTGTTGCGCCCGCCGAGTCACAAGATGCCGCCTCAGTGCCGGTTGCGTTTGTTCGCGATGCGGTCGTGCTCCCGACGTTCGCCTTCCGCCATCTGCTTCCGTGACGTTGCGGCCTCTCCAGCGAGTTCGCGATACGCCCCGAGACGATCCGGGTCCAGGCGCCCTGCCGCTATCGCCTCCTGGACGGCGCAGTTCGATTCGTGACCGTGGACGTGGGCGCAGTCTCGGAAGCGACACTTCTGGGCGAGGGCTTCGATGTCGGAGAACACCCGATCGACGGCCGAGGGCATCGCGGACACTGCGAGTTCACGAAGTCCGGGCGTATCGATGAGCACACCGCCATCGTCGGGCAAGACGAAAAGCTCACGGTGCACCGTAGTGTGCTGCCCCTGGCCATCGCTTTCTCGAACCTCGTGCGTCGCCATGAGGGGTCGACCCGCCAGTGAGTTCACGAGGGTTGATTTTCCAACCCCGGAGGAACCGATGAAGACCGCCGTGCGGCCTTTGCCGAGATAACGCGTGGGCGCATCAGCACAGATCCCAGCGATAACGTCCACGCTATGAATGTCCACGCCCGGTGCAACCGACGCGGCGCGCCTTGCAAACGACGCAGGGTCCTCCGCGAGGCCAACTTTCGTCAGCAGGAAGACCGGTTGGCTCCCGCCATCGTGCACAACGGTGAGGTAGCGTTCGAGCCGACGCTCGCTGAAGTCCGCGTCCATCGAAGTCACGATGAACGAGGTGTCGACGTTGGCGGCGAGAACCTGACGACGGACTCGCCTCCCCGCCGCTCCCCGTGCCACGCATGTCCGCCGGGTCACGACCCCAGCGAGATATGGTCCGTGGTCGCTCGCTTGGAGCGCAATCCAGTCACCCACGACCGGAGAGTGCTCATTGAAACGCAGGCGTTTGGGTACCGCGACCCGTTCATCGCCCTCTGCGATGGAGCGCGCCGTCACCACCCCGCGATCGACTCGAGTGACGCGTGCCGGATAGTGGTCGGAAAAATCGGATCGCGCGAAGGCGTCCGCCCATCCGGGGTCAAACCCCAGTGCTTCGAGTGTCATGTTGTTGTGTGCCTGAGTTCGAGCAACACGAGCACGCGTCGTGCCTCCCTACGATTGGCGAGGGGGCGGCGAGCGCGTCCGTGGTTCACGCCCGCGTGGGTCGTGAGCCAGCAAGACCTCGGTGCACACTGTTTTTCAGGCGACATGTGACATGCAACCGCGAGCATAGACGCCGGTTGCACGCCCGTCCAAGTGCAATCGTGCTGCAACGTTGCGTCCGCCTAACCCGATTTCGTTGCGTCTCGCGCGCGACTCGGGAACGCAGCGCGGCATCGTAGCCCCGCCACCGGCGTTCTCCCACGAAACCGAGGGGTCAGGGTTGGCTCAAGGCTGCACGGCAGCTTGCGCCCGTGCCTCGATCTCCAGCAAGCGCGTGCGTTCGTGTTCGCGCTGTTCATGCGCTCGTTCCTCCAGCGCTGCGACTTCCCGCGCGATCGCCTCGCCCTGGGTGACAGCGACCAGCAACTCGTCGATCATCCGGATGCGGAAATTCGCGTCACGCACGTGCCTCGCGTACCGCGGGTACGGACTCGCTTTGTGCACGAACACCTTGAAGTACTGGAGCGCCTGAGCACTCAGCCGTCGGTCGAACGCCGCGGCCGCGGGGCCTACGTGTTCGGAATACAGGATGCCAAGATTGTACGCGGGACGCGGATCCTTGCCGTCAAGACCTTGGGCGCGCTCAAACGCCTCCTGCGCGCGGCTGAAGTCCCGCAAGCCACGGTACGCGACACCGAGCCCGAGGTAGGTCTCGATGTTACTCGCATGCCGCGGACTGCTGGCGGCGACCGTCAGGCTATCGCGGGCGTGCTCAAAGTTCCGCTGGCGTAAGGCGATGAGCGCTAGGTTCATGTGGGCATCGCCGTGATCAGCATCGGCCGCCACCGCTTGGTTGAACGCACGCAGAGCGCGGGCAACGTCGTCGCGCTCGACAAGTATCAGACCGCGGATCACCAGGAGGTCGGCCATCCCCTCGCCGGTCCGTTCGATCACAGCGAGCCCCTGCGAGACCACAAGATCCGAGAGCAACAGATACGCCTTGTCACCGTGTCGCCCCCGGTCGTAGTAGATCCGCGCCAGGTTCTCGAACGCCCGCCGATTGTCGGAGTCCAGGCCGAGTACGCTTTGCGCCTGCAGCTCGGCCGCGCGAAAGACTGCATCGTCGGGCGTGGAGGCGTACCGATCGCGCAGCGTGGTGGCGAGATTGTTGCGCGCAGCCTTGGTGACGTGGTTGGCAGCGACTGCATCGCGAAAATGAGCGACCGCCTGCGCCTGGTGCCCGCGTTCCAACGCGATGACCCCCAGCTGGTTGTGGGCCAAGTCGGCCAGGGGTCCTCCAGCAATGACCCGGCGATACAGGGCTTGTGCCGCCGTCACGTCGCCACAGCCCTCCCGCACCGCACCCGCATTGAAGAGTACCAACGCAGCGCGCGTGGCAAAACTGTGGACGGACATGGCGGCTCCCTGACCCGGGTACTCCGAGTCGGGAGGTCTCACGCGCGCCGCTGTCAGCGGTTCCCGGCGTGCCGTTCGCGGGACGCTACGATCACGACCCCAGGTCGACCGCTGAGCCGCTGAGCCGGAGCGGAGTTCACGGCATCCGAACGCCGCGGACCTGCACCACTCCTTCTTTGCGCTCGACTCGGATAACGCGGCCGGTCCAGGGCGCACCCGTCATGACAATCAGAGAGACTTCGTCACCTCGCTTGATCGCCGTGGCCTCAGAGGTCGGAACCACCACCGGGTCTTGTTTCGTACGCTGTGTTTCGGTCTTGCCGGTCGCACGGCAACGCTGCTTGTAGTACACGCGCCCCCCTTCGATCCGATCGACGCGGTTGGTGTCGCGGCAGGTCTTCGTCTTCCAGGAGCGAACGTGGTCGGGAAACTCGAGGGTGGTGTTGTCCCCGTCGACGATCCTGCGTTTGACCGAGTACTTCTTGGTCAGCACCTTGCCTGGGGGCGCAG
>JAESSZ010001177.1 GCA_016763875.1 Nannocystaceae bacterium | reverse complement strand
TTCCGTCGCACTGTCGACAGACGCGCTGCTCGTCTCCGTCGTCCCCGTCGAGCCTTCGGTGTCCGTCGATGCCGTGAAGTCTGCGTCGGAGCAGCCGGTGGCCACGCAACACAACAGGAGAAGCAGTGTTCCCTTTTGCTCGGATACAGGCGAAGGCAGTTCGTCCCAGATTTGTCCACGGCGGGGGCGTTCGTTGTTCACGCGAGCACGGACCTTCCGGCGGCGTCGGATGTCACCCAGGTGGAGGTCGGTGCCGCGCAAGCACGCAGCACTGTGGCGCTGTGGCCATGGCGAGCTCCGGCCCTTGGGCCACCCTCGTCGAGCACGGTGTTCATGGCGGACAGCCGCAATCGCTGGTGGCGCCTGGGCCTTGGCACGGGTCGTGGCCGCACCGGGTCGCGGCCCGCCCGTCCGGGATAGCAAGCCACGACCGGTACAGACAGAGCAGCGAGCACGACAGCGCCGGGGAGTGTCATCAGGGAGACTGAGACCGCCACCACGGCGATGTGACTCGTGGCGGTGGCAGAAATTTCGTGCCGTGAGTGACGGAAGCTCGGGTGCGCGCACTACTGGACGTAGAATGCAACGTTGGATGCTGGCTTCGATGATGCTTGTCGCGTGTAACGGCGGCGATGGCGATGCGACCTCTACCCCGAGTGGGTCTGACACGGGCGCTGGGAGTGGAACGGTCGGAGACTCGGCTGACGACGGCGGCACGAATGGCAGCACAGACGACGGTGTGGACAGCAGCACGGGCGGAGACTCGACCGGAGGCGACGGCACGGTGGGTGGCTCGACCGGTGGCGACACCGCAATGTCGGAGAGCTCGTCGGACGGCGGTGGTACAGACAGCGGCGGCGTCGATCCGACACCGATCCTAGAGCGCGATCCTGAGATCAGCCACAACTGTACCGAGTCGCGGGAAATCACGGAGTTGCCCGGAACGAGCGCTTCGCGGGCGGAGGGCCTATTCGCAGTGGGGGATGGGTACGCCATCATGCTCTCCGGAGCGGCCCTCGAGCTCAGTGAGGTCGGGCTCGACGGGACCCTTGGAGGTACACAGGTGCTCGAGGCCCAATTCTCCAACTACCGCCGCCCTCTCGCGACGACCGCCGATACTGGCATTGCCGTGGTGTGGACGGTTCCGGGCGTCAGTGAGGTGTTGCGTTTCGCCGTCGTGGGTGATGATCAGCAGTTCGTCGTCGAGCCGACCGACGTACCCGAAACCGCGGGTGCCCACGTGATCGCCTCTACGTTGGTGCCGACCGGCGCGGGCGGCTTCGCGCTGTTCTACGGCGTGTCTGACAACGGCGGCAACACGGATCTGCACCGACTGATGCTCAATGGCAGCGGCAATGCTATCGGCAACGAAGTCACGATCGCCGCGATCGGGCCGACCTGGGGCGCAGCGCCGGCCAGTGGGGTGCCGACGGCCGGAGGAGGGCAGGCGCTTGCGTACTCCGCGGGTGGATTCGAAGGCAACGAGGTGTTCTTCGTCGCACTCGACGACGTCGGCACGCCACGCTTCGCCCCCAGCAGAATCTCGCGCGAAGCTAGCGACGGTTGGTCGTCGGACTTTGGCGGCACGTCGCGCCGCAATGTCATCGCGATCGGGGACGACTACTGGGTGACCTACTCCGAGGGCCAGCGCAACAATGAGGGGATGGAAGACCACGCAACGGTTGCGCTCGCCGTGGTCGACCACGAAGGCGATGCGGAAGTCCACACGCTCCAGGCGCCAGTCGACGGCATCGAGCACCGCTGGCCCAGCTTCATCAAGATCGACGACCGCCCGGCTCTGACGTGGACGTCGGGCACGATCATCTGGATCTGCGCCGGGTGCATATCCGACCACGATCTGAACTTCGTCGTGCTCGACCCGGATCTGCTCGTCCCTGCGAGCGACGTGGTCACGCAGCAAACCATGTCCAACGGGATCATCGCGCCTCTGCTCGCCATGCACGGCCCCGACATCCTCACGGCGGGCTCACTCGACTACCACGCCAGTACGCTGGCAGCCACTGGCGGGCTGCAGTGCACGCTGAGCCAGTGACCCCGGCTGAGAATGGCTGCATGAAGACGCTCATTGTCTCACCTCATCGGTGTCCAATAGATCGGATCATGCCCAGACTCCGGGAACGCTTCCGTCGCTGTACGAGCAGCACCTGCCCCGTTTGGCGAGCACGGCCGCGCCGCTCGGGGTATGTCGGGCCGACGATGGTCTCACGCGCGAGCTCGTCGCCGAGCTGCGCAGCAAGGACACAGCCGCGCTCGCTGCGTTTGTCCTGGAGTTAGTCGAGGCGAGCTCGCCAACGCAGGCGATATGGGATGCCTTCGCCGTGAGCTGCACGGAGGACCTCCTGCGCGACGATGCAGGCTACGCATTGCATCGCTTCGACGGGATGAATGCACTGCACCACCTGTGGCGTCGCAGCGCCGATCCGCTCACACGACAGCTGGTGATGGTCCAGACCGCGGCCTACTTGTGCACCATCGACGCCCGCGTCAGGGACACGGACGTGCTCACACTCGACGAGATCTTCGAAGGCGTGGCCGTGAGCCCCGTGACCGCGGCCGAACGAGTGCTCGGCTATCTCGCCGACGGTGGCGCCCTCGAGTCCGTGCAACCACGCGCGGAGGCGGTCACGGTACGGATTGCCCATCGAGTCGACGAGCACAGCTACAAGTTCCCCGTGGCGGTGACCGAGGAGACAGAGTTCGCCTCGGCGTCGTGGAAACCGCTCGTGCTTGCGGCGATCGGTGACCAGTCCGGGCGCAGCCCGAGCACCGTGGGGGGGCCACAGTGGTCGCACTACGAGCAGGCGCAGGCCGAGATCGAGACGTTGTAGTCAGGCTCCAACATCGGGTGACGTTGCGCCTACCGCCTAGTCCCCGCTAGCATCGACGATGCGTCATGCGTTGCTACGGTTCAATTGTGCTCTTGATGGCGTCGAGCATCGCGGCGTGCACTGCGAATCCTTCGGGGCCCGAGCATTGGCGTGCGGCGTGCGAGCGGGTCGTGCCTTCTCCGAGTCCGGGCGTGCCCGATCACGACGTGGCGCAATGCGAGGCGACCTTTCGATCGTATCCGGCGGCCGTGGCCGACGATGTTGCCCGGTGCGCGCTGCGAGGGCTCGCAACCGGAGTCCCCGAGGTCGCGTGCTACTCGAAGGAGACCCACGCCCACTTCGATGCGGTCCAGCGAACTCAAGCGCAGTTGGGGCGGGTGCGCAAGATCGCGCGGGACAGGATGGGTGACGGGCGTGCATTTCCCGATGTGATCGCCGGCCTGGTCGGCGACGCGGATGAGCTCGACGCGTGGTCGACGGCCATTCGCGTGCGTCCGGACGGGGACGACGTCGAGATTTCATCCGCCGGGGCGGACCGCCGCTTCGGTACCGCGGACGACCTCATCGCCGGTCCCGACTTCATCTACTTCCAATTCTGAGGCCAGACCGCCAGTAGATTTGACTTGGAACCCACGCAACCGCGGTAAGACCGATCCACGGCGTGCCGGTGTACGCATGCAAGCCATGCGTTGGTTACGCCTCACGTGTTTGGGAACTTGGTCCTGCATCGCTTGCTCGGCCGCGGAGCCCACCGACGGCGCGCTTGACGGCGACAGCTCCACGGGCAGTGCCCCCGTCGGCAGCAGCGTGGGCACGACGGGCGGAGCGATGGAAAGCAGCTCGGGCGACAACAAAGACGACGGAACGACGAGCGGGAGTGACTCCGGTGACGCCACCAGCGGGACCACGGACGATAGCGTCGACGTCGACTCGACGGACACAGGCGAGGTCGGGGCGTGTGTCTTCTTTTTGGACGATTTTTCCACCGGCGATACCAGCCACAGCGACAACGGTTTCGCGTGGCTCAACCCCAACTTTGCCGTGTCGGAGGGATTCGGCCACGGCGATTCGCACGCGCTGCGCTTCTCGTTCGGGCCCGACGCATCCGGTGAGGACTCGACGTCGGAGCTTCGTTTCGAGCTTGGGCGGGAAGTCGACGCATTGTGGGTCTCGATGGCCATCTATTACCCCGACGGTACCGAGGACCTCGGAAGCGCCGCGTACGAGCATCGCGATGACGTCTCCAGCGACAACAACAAGTTCATCCGCCTCTGGAGCGGCGACTACAACAGCGAGCCAAAGGTCGGTGCGTCCACCCGCCCCAGCACGGCAGACGGTGTGCAGTCGGGGTTGACCAACGAGTTTCGGCCGGTCGGATCAGGGATGGGCAACTATGGCTCGGGCAATACCGCGTGGGTCAGTGACGGCGAGCCGGGCACGTGCACGCGCGGCAGCTGGTGCACGGTGCAGATGGAGTTTCGCCTGGGCGACGTCAGTGAGAGCAATGGCGTCGGTGAGAGCAACGGCATCGCCCGATGGTGGATCGATGGCACGCTCGTGTACGACCACGTCGAACTTGCCAACGCCGCCGGGTCCCAAGCCGAGAACTACTTGGACCGCGGCTACCTCCAGGGCTGGGCGAACAGCGGCTTTAGCGACCTCACGTACGTGTACATCGACGACGTCGCGTTTTGCGACAGCGACCCGGGCTGGTAGCGGGGAAAGGGTACGAAACGCACATGGCCGTGCGGTGGGCTCCGCACTGACCGGTTCCGTCGCCTCCACAACACGCTTGCCGAACGCTCGCGCGCTTGTCTTTCGGTCGGAGGCGTCTGCGTTGCAGTTGTGCCTCAGAAGTGTCCGGAAAAACGGAGGCGTGCTCAGTCACGCAGGGGTTCGCGGACGCGCTACTCACTCGGCCCAAGAACAACGACCTCAAAGTCATCGATCTTCTTGAGTTTCTTGGGGGACTTGTGGCGTATTCGAACGTCGCCGTAATCGCCACAAACGACCAGGTGGAGTTCGATCGCCTGCCACTGGAGCCGCACATCCACTGCCGTCTTGGTGACGAAGAATTTTCTTCCCCCACAACCGGGGCAAGGTCGAAGCCCTTCGTATTTTTTACGCCGCGCCTCGGCTTTCAAACGACGGACGTCGTCGTTGAGCTGGTCGTAGATCACTTTGGCTTCCTCCAATGGTCCGAACAGTGCCTCGATGTCGGAGAGGTCACGAAACGAACTGCTCTCGCGGCGCACATCGGCCAACGCGTCCAGCGCGGCTCGCCGAGTCGAGAGGTCACTGGGTCGAGAGAGTTCTTCTTTCGCCGCCGCACCGGCCCGCCGGAGCAACTCAATATGGGCGTCGAGGCGCTTCTTCTTCCCGCCGAACATCACCGGAGTATAGATCGGTCGCCTTTGTCCGGGAACAGCGCTCCCCCGTGGTTCATGCATCCGCTTCAACGCGTTGAAGCGGATGTTTCTTGCGCACCTTTTCTGACTGGCTCACGCGCCGCCGAGGTCATACAGAAGCACAGAGTTGCCTCCGACGAGCGTCAACCATCGACCGTCTGCGCTGAACGCTGACCTATGAAGGTCGACTTGTTCCGGCACCGAGAATGTGCGGCGCACGGTTCCTGAATCAAGGTCGATGACCTTACCGACGCGACGCCCATCGTTGACCTCGACGAAAGAGATCTCGACGGCTGCCTCGCCGGAAGGGGTGACAAACAGCCACTGCAGGCCCGAGAAAGCGAACGTCCGCGCGTCTTTCAAGCTCAGCGACTTGAACCGGCGGTCGTCGTTGAGGTCACCGAGCTGGCCCCAATCGACGCCAGCGGCTGCGAAGGTCTGGTGTCGAGTCTTGGGGACCTTGTGCTTGGTCCATGTGCCCACGGCTATGTCCTCCGCCCAGTAACGACGGGACCGTTGCGTGTTCTTGGATGGGCTCACCCAGACCCGCAGAACATCGCCGACGAGTCCTGCGCCCAATACGCTGACC
>JAESSZ010001176.1 GCA_016763875.1 Nannocystaceae bacterium | reverse complement strand
CGGGCACGGGCTGATGGGTCACTGCGGGCCCCCGAGCCGCGTGCACAGGTTGCGGGACGAAGAACGCCGCAGCCCCCAGCGCCGCAGCCCCCAGCGCCGCAGCCCCCAGCACCGCAGTACCCCGCAAGCCGGCAACTTGCCCCCAGCTGATCATATCGTCAGCTCCAACTCGCCGTAGCCCTGGTCCAACGACAGCTCGAGACTCTGGTCCGCGGCTGTTCCGGGCAGATCCAGCGTGAACTTGTATTTGGCACTCCCAACCCCAAACACCCGCAGTTTGATGGTCGAGGCGCTGTCGGCTATCTCCCCGCTCCAGGTGCGGGCTGAGGTGCCATCATCCGCAATCCGCTTGCTGCACTCCACGAACGCGTAGAAGCGCTCGATCGTACCGGCAAGGGGCTCCAGCTTGATAGTCAGTGTGCGGGCCATGTCCGGCGGAGCATAGCGACCCCGGCTGCACCCGGCGAAAAACCGTGAACGTTGGCGTTTGTGTCGACCGCCCGCCGATCCCCTATATATTGACGGCGTGTCGGTGCTCAAGACTCTGGTCAGCTCATCGCGGGCTCTGATCACCGGTGCCAAGGAAGTTGCACGCTTCCGCGAAATCTCCGCTGTCTTCGTGACGCACGGGTTTGGCTGGGTGTTTGCCCAACTCAAACTGCGACGCGACCTTCAGCCCAACTTCGAGGGCGCCGACCTCACCCAGGCCGCGCTGGCCAGCCCGGACACCGGCAAGCGCTTGGTCTCTGCGCTCACGGAACTCGGCCCCACGTTCATCAAGCTCGGTCAGATCCTCTCCACGCGCACCGACGTTCTCCCGCCAAGCATCACGGACGAGCTGACCACCCTGCAGGACCAGGTCGGCCCGGTGCCCTTCGAGGAGATCGAGGCCCAGCTTATCCGGCATATGGGCAAGGACTATCGCGACCACTTCTCAGACCTCGACGAAGAACCGCTGGCGTCCGCAAGCATCGCCCAAGTCCATCGCGCCACCCTCAAGGACGGGACCGCCGTCGCGCTGAAGATCCAGCGGCCGGGTGTGCAACCCAAGGTCGCGGGAGACCTGGGGATCTTGTACACGATCGCCGGCTGGGCAGAAGAAGCGATCGACGAGGCCAAGGCGATGGACCTGCGCGGGACCATCACCGACTTCACCAAGTCGATCATGCAGGAGTTGGACTTCACCATCGAAGCCCGCAACCTGCAGCGGTTCGCCCGCAACTTCGCGTCCATGGACAACGTCCGCTTCCCGGGCGTCTTCAAAGAGCTCTCCTCCGATGAAGTCCTGTGCATGGAGTTCCTGGACGGGCGGCGCTTCTCGGACGTCCTGGACGCAGGCGAAGACACGGGACCGTTGGTCAAGGTGTACTTCGATGCCGCCTACAAGATGCTGTTTCACGACGGTTTCTTCCACGGCGACCTGCATCCGGGCAACGTCTTGGCCCTGGCCGACGGCCGCCTGGGAATCTTGGACTGCGGCATGGTGGGACGGCTCTCGCCTTCCATGCAGGGCAAGCTCATCGACATCCTGTGGGCAGTGCTCAACGAGGACCTCGAAGGCGTCGCGCGCTCGTTCTTCTCGCTGTCGATCCGCCAGGGCTACGTCGACTACCAGGCGTTCGAGGCTGACGTCATCGAGATTGCAGAGCGGTACATCGTCGGCCTCCCGCTGTCGGAGGTCCAGATCGGCCTACTGTTCGCGGAGATCGTCAAAGGCGCGACGAAGCACAACGTCCGCATGCCGACGGACTTCACGATGATGTTCAAGGCGATCCTCACCACCGAGGGTCTGGCCAAGGCCATCGCACCCGAGATCGACCCCATCGAACTCGCGCGACCGTACGTCGTGCAAATGGTCGAGGACCGCTACAACCCCGAGCAACTCAAAAAGGTGCTCATGGCGGACGCGGGCATGTTCTCGCGCATGCTCCGGCAGCTACCCAACACGCTGCCGGCCGTGATCGACGAGCTGCGGAGCGGTAAGTTGGCGTTCGGGGTGAACCCCAAGACGCTGGCCTTGCAGCAAAAAGGGGCCGATGCGCGAGTGAAGCGCGGCGTGCGAGCGGCAATCGCGGTCTCGTGTCTGCTGTGTGGCACCTATACGCTCGGCCTCGCGCTGCCGGTGTGGCCACTGGTCGGCCTGCCGGTCATCACCACGGCCCTATTCCTCGCGGCCGGTGTCGGGATCTTCTCCGTCGTCTGGCGGTGAGTTGGCCGGCGACCGGCGACGCGCAGTGATAGACCCAAGGCGTGAAACTGGTCCCGAGCGCGGTCTACTCTGACGAACACGAGGCCCTTCGCCGCTCAGTCGCAGCTTTCGTAGCCCGCGACATCACCCCCAACATCGACGTTTGGGAGGAAGCGGGCGAGTTTCCACGCGCGCTGTACCGCTCGGCAGGCGCGCTTGGGCTGCTTGGGCTCGGCCTACCCCAAGACATGGGCGGCGTACCCGGCGATGGGTTCCACCGAATCGTCGTGACCGAGGAGCTGGCCAAGGCCGGCTCCGGCGGTTTGGTAGCCGGGCTGTTGAGCCACGCTATCGCCGTGCCCCCAATCGCCGCCGTGGGCTCCGACGCGCTCAAACAACGGGTCCTGCCACCGGTGATCTCGGGCGAGAAGATCGCCGCGCTGGCGGTCACCGAACCCGGTGGCGGATCCGACGTCGCCAACCTGCAAACACGCGCCCGCCGAGACGGAGACCACTACGTCGTGTCGGGGCAAAAAACGTTCATCACCTCGGGCATGCGCGCCGACTACATCACGACCGCCGTGCGTACCGGAGGCGAAGGCATGGGCGGCGTCTCGCTGCTCGTCATCGACGGCGACACCCCAGGCCTGTCGCGGACTGCCCTGAAGAAAATGGGCTGGTGGTGCTCGGACACCGCCACGCTGTATTTCGACGAATGTCGGGTCCCGGTCGCGAACTTGGTCGGCGAGGAAAATCGCGGTTTTTTCGCGATCATGAACAACTTCAACGCCGAGCGTCTGGGGATCTCGGCGATGGCGTGGGCGTTCTCGAAGGTCTGCCTGACCGAAGCGGCGGCCTACGCCAAGGAGCGCGAGACATTTGGCAAGCCGCTCATCTACCGCCAGGTCATTCGCCACAAGCTCGTGGACATGGCGCAGCACATTGGCGCGGTGGGGGCATGGCTCGAAAAACTGACGCGCGAGGTCGACGATGGCGCCTGGCCCATAGCCGAGGTCTGCATGCTCAAGAACGCCGCGACCCAGTGTTTTGAGTTCTGTGCGAAGGAAGCCGTTCAGATCTTTGGAGGCGCGGGCTACATGCGCAGCACCACCGTCGAGCGGCTCTACCGGGAAACGAAGGTGCTTTCGATCGGCGGCGGGGCCGAGGAGATCATGAAGGAGCTCGCCGCCAAACAGATGGGGCTATAGACCGCCGATGAGCGACGCCCAGGCTTGTTGCTCGCGCTGAGGGGCGAAGCGCGGTCGCAGGGCGTCGCCGCGACGCTGGAGCTCGGCGAGAAAACCGGCGTCGTTCTCCACCCGCGCGAGCATCCGGCTCAGGGCCGCGGCGTCGCCGACCGGCACGTACCCAGGGTAGTCCTCGCCGAGCAAGCCAACGGAGCCCGCGATACGCGTCGAGACAACCGGTGTACGGCACACAAGCGCTTCGGAGACGACGTTGGCGCCGCCCTCGGCCTTCGAGGTCACCACCAACAGCCGCACGCGGGCGATCATGCACAGCGTCTGCTGTCGGGTCAGCTCCCCAAGCCACTGATACCGCGGATTGCGGTTTGCCTCGGCCGTTGCGGCCTGCGCCCAACGCTCATCGAGCGCCGCGCCTGCATGCACAACCGTGACGGCGGAGCTGGCTGCGAGAGACCGCGCCGCCCTCGCGCACAACAATGGATCTTTGACCTCGCGCAGATGCCCAACAACGCCGACCTCGAACGCGTCGGTGCGGGGCTCGGGCGGCGGGTTCGGCGGCGAGCATGACTGCAAGATCACCCGCGTCTTGGCGTGAAGGGCCGTAGGCAGGTCATCGAGTGCCGTCCGATGCAACACGACGATGCGATCGGCAGCTTCGAGTGATCGGAGCACCACCGCGCGCCGCTGCGGGTCCGCATCGCCGTACAGATCGGTCCCCGCAATAGCAACGACCACCGGACGGTTGGGGTGGCGGGCCCGGTAGGTCTCGATGGCGGCGCGACTTTTGAAGGCATGAATCGCGACAAGCAGGTCGGGCGTGTCTCTATCCTCGAGCGGCTCGTAGCCCTGCCTCACCGTCACATGCGCGCCGAGCCTTCGTAGCACTCGGGCCCATCTCAGCGCGGTCACGCGATTTCCGTTGAGGGCCCCCGCGGGGGCGGGGGTCACGATCCGGGCGTGGCCAAGAGGCCGCCCTGCGGTCGGTGGCGGGTCGACTGAAGACGTCTGCGCCGCGTCGTCCGTGCCCTCGTCGATCCTACCGTCGAGCCCACCGTCCATGCCACCGTCCATGCCACCGTCCATTGAAGCGTCCGTCACCAAGGATCACATCGCGCAGGTTCGAAATCCGGCAAAGAGGTCGCGGCGCGTGGGCACGGCGTAGTTACGCACCGTGTTGCGAAGCAGACCGCCCGCGGTCATCAGCGAGCCGCCTCGCAGGGTCCGGTGCGAGTCAAACCACGGCAGAGAGTACTCCCGATACGGGTCGGCCACGAAGCCAGGATACGGGCGGAACCAATCCGAGGTCCATTCCCAAACATTGCCGAGCATCTGCCGGCAGCCAAGGGCACTGTCGCCTTGGGGGCACGCCGACACCGCGAGACACCGAGCACGCACGCCATCGAGATTGAACTTCGACGGAGTACTGAGCTTCGGTTCTTCCCACGGCGGGGAGTCTTCTTCCCTACGCTGCGGTTGACGCGGGGTATCGGAGGTCTG